>CAMQVJ010000090.1 GCA_947038175.1 uncultured Desulfovibrio sp. | reverse complement strand
TTTTTGAAAAAAAGTTCTCTTTCCCCCAAACCCCCTATCTCTCAAAAAACTTTAATATGGAGAATCATGAGGGTTTTCAGTCACCCAACGGGCGACGTAGCCGTTGGCGTTTACGAACATAAGAAGTCGTTGCGCAAAGGGACACAAAGCACGGGGAATTATCTCCCTTGCTTGCCAAAAGCATTTCTTAAAATTTTATTAATTTAGAAACACACCCTATTAAGGAAATTAGAATGGAAAATAGCAAAGAAATGCATGGCGGAGATTTACTCAATTTAAGTAATATGAGTAATCGTGACATAGATTCCCTACTCGATTTTAGTGTTAATGTGAGACCTGAAGGCATGCCCGAATTTCTTAAGGCAAGTTTTTTACGTGCGATTAACACATGCGACCGCTACCCTTCTCCCTGTGCCGAAGAAGCAAAGGATGCCGCTGCCGACTATTTTTCCATAAGCAAAAATCATTTCGTTTTTGGCAATGGTAGCAATGAAATCCTACACGCCACTCTCAATCTTCTCGCACAAGACGGCTATAAAACACTCTGCGTTTTTGAACCCGCCTTTAGCGAATATTCCATAGCAGGAAAAAAAGCAGGCATGGAAGAAATTTCCATACAAATGCCCCTAGCTAAACCCCATAATTTACAAAATAAAATCCCTCTCAAAAACTGGAACAGCTTCGACAACTCTATAGATTATGATGAAGCTGATTTGAATAAATTTATCACTATCAACTATGATTACAGTGTATTAGATAGCGATATTGACAATATTCCTTCTCGTTCTGTTATTATGGTAGCGAACCCTAGCAATCCCTCTGGCATGAATGTCCCACTAAGAATTTGCAAAGAATGGGTACAAAGAAGAAAAGATTGCGTATGGATTTTTGACGAAGCCTTTATCGACTATATCACAAGTGATACACAAGAAACGGCTCTTAGTTTATTATCAGAAAATTGCATGGTCTTACGCTCGCTCACAAAATTTTACGCCATTGCTTCTATCCGTGCAGGCTATCTTGCCTGCGACACTGTTTTTGCAGAAAAGCTACAAAAAGCCCTACCCGTTTGGAATGTGAACGGCATTGCCCTTGCCTGCATCTTAGGAATTTTTGGAAAAAATAACCGAAAACATGTGCTCGCTGATGCGCAGAAAACAAGAAGATTAAACGCAGAACGAAGACTACATTTATACGCTTTATTACAAGATATTGAAGGCATTTGCATATACCCATCTCTAGGTAATTTTATTCTTTTTTCCTTACCAAATGCCCCTCAAAACTTATGGCAAAAATTACTTGTGGAATATGGCATTATTCTGCGAAATTGTTCAACATACGCAGGGCTTGAAACAGGAAACTATTTCCGTGCCGCAGTGCGCTTCCCCCATGAACATGAACAATTAGTCAACGCCATAAAAGAACTTTGCGGTCAAAAGACGCAGCAATCAAAGAAAAAGAAAACGCCTGCCCTCATGTTACTTGGCACTTCCTCAAACGCAGGAAAAAGCATCATAACGGCGGCCTTTTGTCGAATTTTCACACAAGACGGCTATAGTGTAAAACCCTTCAAAGCACAAAATATGTCGCTCAATTCTGGAGTAACAGCCCTAGGCGATGAAATGGGAAGAGCGCAAATAGTCCAAGCGCAAGCCGCACGAGTTGACCCTGATGCTCGAATGAATCCTATTTTATTGAAGCCCCATTCCGACACAGGGTCGCAGGTCATTTTGCGTGGCAAGGCGCTTGGTCATTATCATGTGCAAGATTATTATGCGAAAAAATCAGAATTATGGAAGCATGTTTGCACCGCCTACGATGAACTTGCGCAAACCTGTGACATCGTTGTATTAGAAGGGGCTGGAAGTCCTGCGGAAGTCAACCTCAAAGAAGTAGATGTGGTTAATATTCGCATGGCCCAATATGCAGAGGCCTCCTCTTTGCTTGTGGGCGATATCGATAGGGGCGGAATTTATGCCTCTTTCCTTGGCACTTGGCTCACATTCACCCCCGAAGAAGAAAAAGTGCTCACGGGCTACCTTGTGAATCGCTTTCGTGGGGATGCTACGTTGCTTAGTCCTGCACACGATTATTTACTGCAACATACAGGCAAACCCGTTTTAGGAGTTATTCCTTATATTCGTGACCTCAAAATCCCAGAAGAAGATATGGCAGGAAGTATTTGGTCTCAATCCGATAAAAACGCACAGCCAGAACAATATGATATTCCAAAAGAAGGAAAAGACAGAAAGCTTGATATCGCTATTATTCAACTTGCCCACATCTCAAATCATACGGATTTTGAACCGCTAGGGGTTGAGCCACAATGCTCTATTCGTTCTATACGTACTTTGGAAGATTGGGGAAATCCTGATATTGTTATTTTACCTGGCTCAAAAAGTGTCACCTCTGATTTGTCTAAACTTCTCGAAAGCGGTTTAGCAAAAAAAGTACAGGAGCACGCCGAGGACAAATGGCTTTTGGGGGTTTGTGGGGGGTTGCAAATTATGGGAATGTATATCTATGACCCTCTTTGTGTGGAGTCAAAAGAAAACGTGGTCAAAGGCCTAGGCCTTATGAATATCAGCTCGGAATTTGCGCAAGAAAAAATACTCACCAATATACAAGGCGTGAAAAGCCCTCTCGGTGTCACTCTTTCTGGCTATGAAATTCACCACGGAATAAGCAAAATAATGACAGGTGATAACCTTACAACAATTCAAAATACAACTAAAGACAAAGAAAATACTTACACCGAACTTGATGCAACGAAAAATGTGGAAGAATCTTTTTGGCACGAAGGACAAGCTTGCGGCTATTATGGAACAAGACGATGGGCAACCTATGTTCATGGATTATTTGATGAAGATATGTTCCGTCACGCCTTTTTAGACTTTGTACGACATGATATTGGGCTCAACCCCATGATGCATCGTGGCGAATATGACATAGAAAAAGCTTTCGACACACTGGCAGATATCGTGCGAGAAAACGTAGATATGGATGTTATTTATGAAAGTATGGGCATTGAGCACCAAAAAAGAAGTAAATAAGAACTTCACTGCTTAATACCTCTATCATTATATAGAGCTTCTAGTCACGTAGCTCATTGTGAGAAGTCATCGTCATAACTATTCCAAGCCTAATATTTGAAGCACATAAATACAAAGGGAAGCTCGTTTTTTAAACAAAATGAGCTTCCCTTATTTTTCCGTTTCATATTCTGCCATCCGCCTCATAAAAACATTAAATAAATAGTAACGATAACTATTTGTAATACAAAAGACTTATTATTATCCTTGTGAAAAAAATCATAAAGCCTAAAATATCTCCCCTAAAACGCTTGCAACTATGTGTATTTTTCTGTATTCTACAAGGAATATATAATACACCATGATTATTTAACAATAAATACACATGGTTATTATCAGGTACACATAATCACATTTGTACAGACATTAAAAATGGAGTTCGCATGAAAAGAAATGCACGTTATCTTTTGGCAGGAAGTGTCCTGCTTCTTACCTTTTTAGGGGTGAGCCTTTCATCTGGTGTGGCAAAAGAGCCAAACACAACAAAAACTAAGGCCATCAATGATATAATGGTTGGCAAGTGCATGTCATGTCACAGCCAAGGCTATGACCTACCTTTTTATGCTGCTATTCCTGGTATCAAAGAAGTTATTGAAAAAGATTACCGTGATGGACTTCGTGCCATGGATATTAGCACAGAATTTCAAACTGAAACAGCAAACCAACCTTTCAATGAAGCGGCTCTCGCTAAAATGGAATGGGTTATCTTGAATGATACTATGCCTCCAGCCAAATTTGCCATGGTTCACTGGGGTAGCAAACTTACAGTACAAGAAAGAGATGATATCCTTAAATGGGTAAAAGATACTCGTGCAGAACACTATGCAACTGGTGCAGCAACAAAAGAGCTTGCCAATGAACCACTACAACCCATAGTTGCAATGGATGTTGATGAGCAAAAAGTTGCCATTGGTAAAATACTTTTTGACGATAAACGCCTCTCCGCAGACAGCACACTTGCCTGCTCTGGCTGTCATGCTATGGAAAAAGGTGGCACCGACCAACAACAATTCTCAGAAGGAATTAAAGAACAATTCGGAGATGTTAATGCTCCAACTGTCTTCAACTCCGCCTACAATGTAGAACAATTCTGGGACGGTCGCTCCGCTGATCTTCAAGAACAAGCTGGAGGTCCTCCACTCAACCCAATCGAAATGGGATCAAAAACTTGGGACGAAATCATTGAGCGCCTTACAGCGGATGAAGATTTAACTACAGCCTTCACAGAAGTATATCCTTCTGGTTGGTCTGCTGAAAATATCACCAATGCCATCGCAGAATTTGAAAAAACATTAATCACTCCTAATAGCCCCTTTGATAAGTGGCTCATGGGTGACGAATCTGCACTCACCAAGAATCAACTTGAAGGCTATCGCCTCTTTAAACTATACCGTTGCTCAAGCTGCCACGTTGGTCAATCCGTTGGCGGACAAAGCTACGAATACATGGATCTTAAAGCCGACTACTTTACACTTGAAGAAAAAACTCCTTTGAACTCTGATAAGGGTCGTATGAATTTCACAAAAGATCCTAACGATATGCATAAGTTCAAAGTGCCTAATTTGCGTAACATAGAACACACCTATCCTTATATGCATGACGGTACGGTTACATCTTTAGATGAATCTGTCCGCATCATGGGTGACTATCTTACTGGTATCGCTGTTCCTAAAAAAGCGAGAGACCTCATAGTTGAATTCCTACGTTCTCTCTCAGGTGAACTCAATGGTAAGCCTTTAGAAGGCACACCTGCACCTAACTAATATCTATAGCTGATAGCAAATAACAAATAGACCAGTTTTTATTGATTTTATATAAGAACTGGTCTATTTTTATTTAAAATACAACCCGTCTCTATTCAATAACGGTAAAACTTCTTACCAAATGAGTACACAAGCTTAATCCTCCACACAAACGAGTACACAGATGAAACAAAGCAAAATAGCCGTCATTATCCCCATCTATAATTTATGGAAAGAAATGACGTTACCTTGTTTGCAATCTTTACTTGAACACAGAACAGAAGAAATACATATTTATCTGATAGATAACGCTTCCAGCGACGTATCAGCCGAGGAAATAGTACATGTTGGAACAGAGCTTTTTGGTAATAAGTTCACCTATCATCGTTTTGAAAAAAATCTCGGTTTTGCCATCGCATGCAATCAAGGGGCAAAACTTGCCCAAAAAGACGGTAATGAATTTCTCTTTTTTCTGAATAACGATACCCTCCTTACTCACAATTGTCTTTTGCCTTTACTTCAAGCCTTTGATAACCCAAAAATTGGGGCCCTATCTCCCTTACTTTTATTTCCTCAAAATCAAAAAGTGCAACATGCAGGGGTTTCTCTCAATCCTTTAGGTGGCATGCGCCATATCTATTATAATTTCCCAGCAAATCACCCGCTTGTTCTAAAAAACCGCTATTTGCATTACATTTCAGGTGCAGCATTTTTAATAAGAACTTCCTTATTTATGGAACTTGGGCTTTTTTGTGAAGACTTTGTGAATGGACTTGAAGATATTGATTTATGCTGCCGTATATCAAATGCGGGATACTTGCTTAAGGTTGTGCCTGAAAGTATTATTTACCATTACGCAAGCCAAAGCCTAGGGCGAATGGATGCCAATGCTGCGAATTTTAAAGTCTTTGAGCGTCGTCAGCCTGAGCTCGTCTATGATGACCCATTTATATCAAAAAAAGATAATTATATTCCAATACTTACAAAAGAAATGCAATACTGCGCCGTCCTTCCTCACGAAAAAGCACAACAATATACAAAAGCCATGCAAAGTCGATTCTCCCCCGAAGCTTGCGAAAAAGTTCTTGAAAGAGAACCCTTATGGATAGATGGGTATGATATGCTTGCCACGTATTATGAAGAACAAAATATGCCAAGTAAGGTCTGCTATTTACGAGAACTTGCAGTCAGTTTTTATCCCTCCCGTGAAAATTTTGAAAAGCTAATTGCCTCATTAAAAAAATACGGCGAAAAAGAAAGAGCTGAAATATTTCAAAACCAATTAGATACTATTATGCAAAAAAAGAATGATATCCATTACCAAGATGAAATAAGACAGCATTTTGAAAAATTGGCAAAAAGCGACTCCATTTATCAAGAACTTTATGAAAATCGCCTCTAAAATGAAAGATAAGAACCTAGCTACTAAATAAAGGACAAACAAAGATTATACTATTTTTCAAGTTATTTTATTGCATACCAATACATAAAAAAAGACAGCATAAAAAAGAAATAAAAGCTTCTTAGCTCTTTATATATTTTGATTTTTTTCAAAACTGAGAACAGCTACTATTTAAAAAAGTCAATAATTTCAATGTAAAACAAAAAGACTTGGAAATATAATTCTTTACAAGCACCTTTTGTTTTGATAAAAATTAAACCTGTTACACAGGGATAGCTAATCTGTCTTTCTTGCCTTAGATAGCCTTACGCATTAAGACTTATGAGATAAACTTTAGGCACGTTTCTAACAAAGGGAAAAACATGTGCGGAATATTTGGTATTAGTGGTCATAAAGAAGCCTCTCGTTTAACATATTTTGGATTATATGCTTTACAACACCGTGGTCAAGAATGCACTGGTATTGTTACATATGATGGAAAAGAAAACCACTTACAAGTGGGCGGTGGCCTTGTCCATGATGTTTTTCAAGAAAAAGATTTAAGCGCTTTAGTTGGTGAATACGCCATTGGCCACGTACGCTACGGTTCTGCTGGAAACAGAGGTGTGCGCAGCGCACTTCCGCTCAGTGTTCGCATGGCTGGCGGTCTACAGCTCGCCATTGCCCACGATGGTAAAATTATCAATGCTCCTCAACTGCGAAAAGAACTAGAAGACGAGGGTGCTATTTTTCAAAGCAATAGCGACACAGAAATATTCATTCACCTCATCTCTCACCGCCTTCGCAATCTCTCCCTAGAAGAAGCTATTTTAGACGCTTGCAAAAAAATAGAGGGCGCTTATTCTGTCCTTATTTTAGCCAATGGCAAGCTTATAGCACTTCGTGATCCTCACGGTTTTCACCCCCTTCTTATAGGTAGAATGCCTGACGAAAAACATTCCTATGTTTTTGCTTCAGAAAGTTGTGCCTTTGATCTTTTAGAAGCGGAACTTATTCGTGATGTTTTGCCAGGTGAAATGGTTGTCGTTGAAAAAGGCACAGAAGAAATCGTTTCTTACCGCTTTGGCGAAGGCACTCCCGTTCGTCAATGCATCTTTGAACTTGTTTATTTTGCTCGCCCAGACTCTACTATTTTTGGTGAAAATGTGTACCAATGCCGTAAACGCATGGGACATACTATGGTACGTGAAGCTCGCCAAGAAGTTGACTGCGTTATTCCGTTTCCTGACTCAGGTATTTATGCCGCACTTGGTGCCGCGCAAGAAGCTGGCGCTCCCTATGAACACGCCCTTATTCGTAATCACTACGTAGGACGTACTTTCATTCAACCAACACAAAGCATGCGTGAATTTGGCGTACGGGTAAAAATCAACCCAGTACACTCCATGATTCAAGATAGAAAACTCATGGTAGTGGACGACTCCATTGTTCGTGGCACCACCGTGCGCACTCGTGTTGCAAAATTCAGAGAAATTGGCGCTAAAGAAGTACACTTTAGAGTGAGCAGTCCTCCTGTTTTACACCCTTGTTGCTATGGTGTTGACTTCCCTTCTTCAGAAGAGCTAGTTGCAGTACACCATTCTCCAGAAGAACTCAGACAAGAACTAGGCTTAGATTCTTTGCATTACCTTTCAATTGAAGGACTTATGAGCACTGTTTCTTGCCCTAATTCTTATTGCGCAGCGTGCTTTACTGGGGTCTATCCCACAGCTTTGCCTATCGCTGAATAATAATTATCGTTTACGATTTTGAATAAGAACGCCTCTTTATCGTCAAATAGAGAGGCGTTTTTCATTTTCAAAAAACATAATTCTTAAAATTCAAACTAAACATTAATAATCCATAAGAGACCCACAATGGAAAAACCACAAAATATACCTGTTAGCCCAGGAGTTTACCTTTATAAAGATAAGGGCGGACGTATTATTTATGTGGGTAAAGCTCGCCATTTAAAAAAACGAGTGCTTTCCTATTTTCGCCCCCCAGAGCAACTGACCATAAAAACACGTGCCATGATGAGCCACGCTGTCAGCATCGAATTTCTCACCACAAGCACAGAAAAAGAAGCGCTTTTATTAGAAGCAAGTCTTATCAAAAAACACAGACCTCATTATAATATTGTCCTACGAGACGACAAACAATATATTTTATTCCGAATAGATAAGAAAGTACAGTACCCTCGCCTTGAAGTGGTGAGAAAGATGAAAAAAGATAACGCCTACTACTTCGGCCCTTTTACATCAAGCCAAGCCGCAAAAGAAACATGGAAAACAATACACGCCATGTTTCCCCTTCGCAGATGTAAAGACAAAGCCATGAAAAACCGTATGCGCCCCTGTCTTTACCATCACATTGGGCTTTGCCTTGCTCCCTGCACCGAAGAAATCAAGGAAGGCGTATACGCTGAAATGATTCAACGGGTGAATATGTTTCTATCAGGAAAATCTAGGGAACTCATCGACACCATTACAAAAAACATGGTCGAAGCTTCTGATAATTTAGATTTTGAAAAAGCCGCCCTCCTGCGTGACCAACGCCTCGCCATCGAAAAAACCGTAGAGCGTCAAGGAGTTGTGCTTGCAAACACAATAGATATGGACGTGATAGGACTCGTTTCTCGAGGAGATGGGCTTGCCCTTGCCGTCATTTTTGTGCGGGGCGGAGCCGTAATTGACAAAGCGACTTTTTTCTGGGCAAATCTCATACTAGAAGACGCCGAAGAATTACTCATGAGCTTTCTTACCCAATTTTACACCCAAGATAAAGATATTCCACCGCGCATAGTTCTACCCTGGGCATTGCATCAAACAGACTCCAATCTACAAGAAAACCCTGCGCTTATAGCAGCACTTGAAAGCAACACCGTGGAAACACGAATAGCACAAGAAATCGACGAAAACAACGACACGCCCTTTGATTTGGAAAACGTAGCCGCCATGCTCAGCGAATGGCGTGGCAGTCATGTGCGTATTCTTGCCGCAAGGACAAAAGAAGATCAACAACTCGTTGATATGGCAAAAGCCAACGCAAAAGAAGCGAGCTACCGACGCTCTGACCTTGGTATGGACGAAAGACTTGCCGCCATATTCCACACAAACGAAGCTATTCGAAAAGTGGAATGTGTCGATGTTTCACACACAAGCGGTATAGAAACAAAAGTCGGCATGGTCGTCTATCAAGACGGAAAACCACATAAATCAGAATATCGTGTATGGAATATCGAAGGCGCTGGCGGTGACGACTACGCAGCTCTCAGCATCTGGGCAAAACGCAGAGCTGAACACGGAGCGCCATGGCCACACCTTATGCTCATCGATGGTGGGCGTGGGCAAGTCAACGCCGTTCACAAAGTTTTCAACGAATACTTTTCTAC
>CAMQVJ010000089.1 GCA_947038175.1 uncultured Desulfovibrio sp. | reverse complement strand
CGCTTCTAATATTCCTCACGGCGTGGCGTATGCCACCCCCGAAAGCTATCGCCAAACACGGAAGCTATCGGCAAGCACCAAAAATACCGCAATCCCTAACAGCCTAAAACAAAAACAAAATCCCCCCCCAAACAAAAAGCTCTCTTTTCCAATATTTGGAAAAGAGAGCTTTTTGTTATTTATTTATTTTTTATAATTCAGGTGGAAGGTTGTTGAGTTCAGCTTGAGTAAATACAGGGCCATCGATGCACACGTATTTGTCGCCGAGGTTGCAACGTCCACAGATCCCGATACCGCATTTCATACGGCGTTCGAGTGTTGTGTAGATTTGTTCATCTTGGAAGCCAAGTTCTTTGAAGGCAGCCAAGGTGAATTTAATCATGATAGGAGGTCCACAAAGTGCCGCAATACTATTTTCAGGAGATGGATTAATCTCTTTCAATATATTGGGGATAAGACCTGCTTTGTGTTTCCAATCTTCTGTTGGTACGTCAACTGTGAGTGTTGTGTCGAGCACGGGGCTTTTGAGCCACATTTCGACATCTTCTTTGAACGCCATATCAGCGCCGCTTCTTGCGCCATAGAGTAGGCTCAATTTGCCGTATTCTGTGTGGCGTTCCATGAGGTGATGCATAACGGTACGAATAGGAGCCATACCGATACCACCGCCAACGAAGAACACGTTTTTGCCTTTCCATTCTTCCCAAGGCCAGGCTTTACCGAGAGGCGCACGAACGCCGACTTGGTCACCTTTTTTGAGATTATGGATAGCGCTTGTCACTTCACCTGTACGCATAACAGAGAACTGAAGGTACTCTTTGCATGAAGGTGGAGAGTTGATAACGAAGGTTGATTCGCCAGAACCAAAAACGGAGAGCTGTCCTACTTGACCTGGTTCGTAGGAAAAGGCTTCCCATGCTTTTTCGTCGTTGAAACGAACACGCACAGTTTTGATTGTTGGGCTTTCTTGAATGGTTTCTAAAACCGTTGCCACGTATGGCAAATACGGATTTGAACCACATCCACAATTATGATCGCTCATGGTTACTCCTCACCCTTCTTTTGTGCGCCTTCACAGGCGTTGCTAAGAACTGTACGAATATCTAAATGGGCAGGGCAACTGCGAATACAGCGGCCACAACCAACACAACTAAAGTCACCGTCTTTACGTCCGTAGCTAAACTTGTGCCCTAGGCGGTTACGGTAGCGCATACCACGTGAAGGACGTGGGTTATGTCCGCTCGCTTCAAGGGTGAAGTGAGAGGCCATGCAACCGTCCCAACTGCGCATACGTTTACCATCTAATTGGTTACCCTTATCAGTCATGGTAAAGCATTGGCAAGTGGGGCAAAGGAAAGTACAAGCGCCACAAGAAAGACATTTTTCAATTTCTTTGTTCCAGAAAGCTTCATCATTAAAACGAGCGTACACTTTTTGAGGGATATCCTTCAAAGTAGATTCTGCTGGTAATTGTGATTTTGCTTTAGCTTGGGCTTCAGAAACTGCGGTATTTTTCGCATCGTCTGCCGCATCAAATCCACCTTTAGCGAGAAGAGCTGTGCCTTTTTCTGTGAGAGCAGAAAGGACAAAGCCACCTTCGATAGGTGTGAATATAATGTCTGAACCTTTTTCATCGGCAGGGTTACTGCCAATCCAGTTACAGAAACAGGTAGGAAGCGCATTTGAGCAAGCTTGTGTGACAATCACGAGAGCGTCACGGTGGGCTTTATAATAAGGGTCTACAACAGGCCCTTGTAGGTAAGGCATATCAAGACAAAGAAAACCACGAGCGTCACAAGGACGAGCGCCAAAGAGAACAGTGGCAGTCGCATTGTTTGGCACAATAAGCTCTTGATGGAGCTTAGAGAGGTCACTTGGATCTTTAGTAGCCTTTAGTTCATAGAGAGTTTCACACTTTGGAAAAACAACTTCTTTAGCGGACATGGTAGAACGAATAAGAAGTTCAGAAGCGTCTTGGCAAGCGCCAAGTTCTTCTGTAGTCCAAGGTTTGAATAGTACAACGGAACCCTTTTTCTTGGGAGCAACAACTCTGTTATCAGAAGACACAGATTTTAGCCAGCCAAGTAGTGCGGAAGGGGTAGCAAAGAAAGTGCTCATTATAGGTCACGCTCCTTAATATTGGCTTCTTCAAGTTCATAGCCAAGTAGAGGTGGCATAGATTCAAGGTCAAGCCCTGCACTATATCCAAAAATCTTCTTGATCATGCGGCCAAATTGTTGCTTGAGGGCAAAAACAGGAATATCCATAGGACAAGCACGTTCACATTCAGCACAACCAGTACAACGACCAGCTAAGTGCTGAGCGTGTATAAGTTGGAAGAACATTTTTTGTTCCACAGAATCTTCTTGTGTAAGCCATTCAGGATCACGGCTGTCAGAAACACAAAAGTCACGGCATACACATTGAGGACATGCACTGCGGCATGCGTAACAACGAATACAATGTTCCATTTGTCCTTTCCAGAAGCCCATACGTTCTTCAAGTGTCAAGGTATCGAGGAAGCGAAGAGCTGGCAATCTGCCATCTTCACATTCAGGCTCGATAGTTGGTTTTCCAAGGAATACGTCAGAAATAACCGCATTTGGTTTTACACAAAGGCGACATTTGTCTTGAGCAATTTCTGCCATAGGCATGTCGTATTCTTTGCCACTTGCTGTTACTTTAACGCCTGAACCTCCGCCAACAACGCTTTCAATGACAGCGTCTTCAGGAAGCTTTGCAAGAATACGCTTATAATCAACAGTGCCGTTACAGCCTATGCCAAAAATAGTAACGTCTTCACGCTTGATGAGTTTTTCAACGAGCAGTTCAACAACGTTCTTGCTGTCACAGCCTTTTACAACTACACCGATTTTTTTACCAGCGTGTTTTGGAAGGAAGTTAGCAAGGTTTTGTACGTTGAAAGGCCCCCAAATGAGTTCATCAACTTCAGCTTCAGTTTGCATAAGAAAAGGTTCTGCATGAATAGCGTCGTAGCCTTTTCTCCAACCAAGTACACCATGAAGATCAGGAAGAGCTTTCTTGATTTCCGCTTTAAGTTCTGCAAGAGCTGGGTGAGTACCACAGCCAAGAGGACGAATAGCGTCAACAAGGTCAAACTTCACGTCTTTAAGAGCTGGAACTTCACTCCATTTAGGAGCAGCACCAAGCTTGTGTATATGGTCAGTAAACTTAGTAACCACTTCTTGCCATCTTTGGCCTTCAGAAGCAGATACCCATGTGTAGTGAAAACGCTCAGGATTGATACCAATGATTGGCAAAAATTCCTTAAGTGTTTCAAGACGACGACGAGCATAAAAGTTACCAAGCGCATAGTGACAGTCACGTGGGTGACAGCCAGATACGAGTACGCCATCGGCACCATTCATGAGCGCTTTAAGAATAAAGAGCGGGTTTACGCGTCCAGAACAGGGAACACGAATGATACGCAAGTCTGTAGGCTGATTAGCACGAGCTGTGCCTGCTGTATCTGCCCCACCATAGGAGCACCAATTGCAAAGAAAACCGACGATGCGTCGTTCCTTATCGTCTAGAACTGACATAGGGCATTCACCTCTGCGAGTAATTGATTATCCGTAAAGTGTGCAACCTGAATCGCACCTTGAGGGCAAGTAGCGTTACAAAGCCCACAGCCCTGACATACTGTCCCAACAACTTCAGCCTTTGGCGCACCACGGAAGCTAACTTCCTTGATGGCTTGGTATGGGCAAACAGTGATACATTTGCCACAACCAATACAGCGTTTAATGTCCACAAAAGCAATTTGTGGGTCACTTTGAAGCTTAGGTTTGGAGAATAACGCCATAACCTTAGCAGCTGCTGCACTACCTTGAGAAACAGAGGTGGGAATATCTTTCACACCTTGGCAAACACCAGCAAGATAAACACCAGCGGTATTGGTTTCAACAGGCTTTAGCTTAGGATGGCTTTCCATGAAGAAGCCATACTGATCATAGGAAATACGAAGTTTTTCAGCCAATTGAGCAGCGCCTTGTGCGCCTTCAACACCAACGGCTAAAACAACGAGATCCGCATCAATTTCTACTGGTTGGCCAAGAAGAGTATCGGCACCACGAACCATGTAACCAACTACGCCATCAGGGCGTATATGTGGTTGAATAGTAGAAACGCGACCACGAATATATTCTGTTCCGTATTCTTCCATAGCACGGCGAGTGAACTCATCATACATTTTACCAGGGGCACGAATGTCCATGTAAAAAACGTAGGATTGAGATTCAGGCACATGGTCTTTTGTAAGAATAGCTTGTTTTGCTGTATACATACAACAGAAGCCAGAACAATAAGGGCGACCAATAGATTTATCTCTTGAACCAACACATTGAATGAAAACAACGCTCTTTGGTTCTAAGCCATCAGATGGACGTTTAATATGTCCTTCAGTTGGTCCAGAAGCAGAGAGTAAGCGTTCGTATTGGAGACCTGTAACAACGTCAGGAAGTTTTCCTGCGCCGTATTCACCAAGCTGAGTCCAATCCATTTGGTCATAACCAGTTGCGGTTATAACAGCACCCACTTGTTCTTCAATGATTTCGTCAACCATATCGTATTTAATAGCGCCAGTTGGGCAAACTTTTGCACAAACGCCACATTTACCGTCTCTTAGTTTACGGCAAACATCAGCATAAATGGTCGCTTTCTTTGGAATAGCTTGAGGATAAGGAATATTGATAGCAGTTGTTGTGCCGATTCCTTCATTGAACGCATCAGGATTTTTCTTTGATGGGCATTTTTCGATACAAGAGCCACAACCAGTACAAAGAGTCCAATCCACGTAGGTAGATTTTTTACGAATCTTCACAGTAAAGTTACCCACAAAACCAGAAATGCTTTCAATTTCAGAGTATGCATGAAGGGTAATTTTTTCGTTTTGAGAAACGTCAACAGTTTTAGGAGAAAGCACGCAACTTGAACAGTCAATGGTAGGGAAAGTCTTATCGAGTTTCGCCATCTTACCACCGATGGTTGCGGTTTTTTCAACCATAACAACATCAATTCCACCATCCGCACAGTCAAGAGCTGCCTGGATACCCGCAACGCCGCCACCAATAACGAGAACACGCTTGGTTACGTCAAATTGCTGAGGGAAAAGAGGACGGTTATTACGTAATTTTTCAGAAGCAAGAAGCACAAGTTCAGCGGACTTATTTGTGTTTGCGTCTTTATCTTTACCAATCCAGGAAACGTGTTCACGAATGTTTGCCATTTCAAACATATAGGGGTTTATCCCTGCACGTTGCACAGTTCTACGGAAAGTAGCTTCGTGCATACGAGGTGAACAAGAAGCAACAACAACACCATCTAATTGGTGTTCTTTAATTGCTTCTACTATGGAATCTTGTCCAGGTTCTGAACAGGTATACATAGTGTCTGTAGCGAAAACCACATCTGGATATTCTAATGATTTTTTAGCAACAGCAGCAGTGTTCACGGTTGCTTCAATATTACTACCGCAATGGCATACAAATATACCTATTCTCATGACGCGGCTCCTTCATCAGATTTGTCTTCAGCTTTTGGCTCTGCCTTTGCTTCTGGAGCAACAGCTTCTGCTGGAGCGTCTAGACTTTTAAGAAGAGCATGAGGGCTTACTACGAGCTTGTTCATCATAAGAGCTGAATCATCAAGACCAAGAGCAAGACCAAGAAGCTGAGTGTAATAAAAAATAGGAAGCTCAAATTTTTGACCCATAGCTTCTTCCGCTTGGGATTGGCGAAGATCAAGATTCATTTGGCAAAGAGGGCAAGCAGAAACAACGCAGTTAGCACCAAATTGTTTTGCACGCTCTAAAATACGTCCAGACAATTTAGAAGTAACTTCCTTGTCTACAACACCTAAAGATGCGCCACAACACTCTGTTTTAAGAGGGAAAGGAACAACTTCTGCGCCAAGAGCAACAAGAAGATTATCTAATGACATAGGATTTTCATAGTCATCAAATTGCATAACTTTAGGAGGACGAACCATAAGACAGCCGTAGTAACAAGCGACTTTAAGCCCTTTAAGAGGCTTTTTCACTTTAGCGGCAATTTCTTCCATAGAAAGCTTTTCTACAATAACTTGTAGAACAGAATAAGGCTCAGGAAGAGCAGGGGTTGGTTCATCAAGAAGCTCGTCAACTTTTGCTTTAAATGCAGGGTCTTCCATGCGATGCTTTGCGTGTTTCAAATTTGAAAGACAGCTTGGGCATGGAGTAACAACACAATCCGCTTCCATAGTAGAAGCAAGAGCAAGGTTACGAGCAGATAAAGCACCAGAAAGAGCATGGTCTAAAGAATGACCAGGAGTAGAGCCACAACAGCTCCAATCGTCAATATCGGTCAAAGTAAAGCCAAGAGCTTCACAAATGGCACGGGTAGAAACATCATATTCTTTAGAAGTTCCTTCGCCAGAACAGCCGGGATAATAGGCTAATTTCACAGGTTAACTCCTTTTCTCAGCGTAACGCTTGAATATACGAGCAACTTCCTTGCGCCCCTTGATACGATGGGGGAAGAAAGGCATTTTGCCTTTAGCAAGGGCAGCAGGTGCCATTGCAAGGTTGCTCCAGCCGCGTCCAGTACGTAGCATATAGTCAGCCATAACGCCTGCTTCAAATGTACGTCCGTTCATGCTGACCATATCAAGAAACGCTTTCCAGAAGCTTTCAATAGGTCTATCATTAACGTAGCCCTCACGGCGAGCCATGGAGCGAAGAGTTTCCATAACTCCAGCAACGTCAATTTCGTTTGGACAACGAGCAGAACAGGTTGAACAGGCAAGGCAGAGCCACAAGGAACGATTTCCAAGAGCTTCTTCCTTTAGCCCTAACTGTGCGGCACGCATAATTTGGCTCACTTGGCGATCGTAAAATTCGCCTCCAGGACAGCCAGCAGTACAGTTACCGCATTGGTAGCAAGTAGAAAGCTTTTGACCGCTTTCTGCTTCAACTTCTTTTAGGAAGTTGGTGTTGCGTGCTTTGTCAAGTTGAATCACTTCCATGGCACTTCCTCAAAGTTCAAGGTTTATCGGGGTGGGCGTTGATTATTCATCTCCTTAGGAAACATTTCCCAAAGCCACGCTCTCTTTTATACCATTATAAGACGAAACTTGATTTATGGTACAACAAAATAAAACTTAACTCTTGTTTAGAGATTATTCTCAGCTTACAATTAAAGTCCTACGCATAAGTGCGTTAAAATCTTATAGTAGACTAGAAAAAATAATGCAAGGGGAATTTCATATTTTTTGCATTAAAAAGACTCAATAATAACAACGATATAAAAAACACTCTTTTTTCTTCAAGAGCATCTCCATGTTCTAAATAGACTCAAATCATACCTTAATTGTGAAATTTATTACATATTATTCATTTCCAATACCGCACTAAGGCAGAGGTGATAGCACATAATTATTTAGAATATTTATATTCTTTCTATCAATTTTCCTACAAATCAAGAAAGACCTTGCTTTCTTGAAGAAAGCTCTATAAAAATATTTTCACACAAAGATAGGGTATCATGCTTTTATTATGATAGAGTATGATGATAAATGCATGCGATAAATCCATGCTGACAAGTACACGATGATAATAGTGTACTGAAAAACGTTAACATAATATAAGACGCTAGCAAGCTTTCGAAAAAAACAAAAGCACATCGTCTGCCAAAACACAGAGCACATTCACCTGAAAAAGGAGTTATACCTTGCCTGAAGATCGTGAAAACAAAATTAGCTGTAGCAACTTTACCCATGAAATGGAAGTCGCCATTGAGGTTATTTCTGGAAAATGGAAATCCACTATTTTGTGGAATTTGCATAGCGCTGACCAAATCAGATTTAACGAATTTCTCAAGATTATTCCTACTATCACGCAAAAAATGCTCACCCAGCAACTACGAAAGCTCGAAGAGAATAATCTTGTGAGCAGAAAAGTGTATCCCACCGTTCCCCCTGTTGTGGAGTACTCTCTTACGCCTCTTGCAAAAGATTTAATTCCTATATTAGAGCGCCTCAACCAATGGGGTAAGAAAGTAATCAATTCTTATAGTACTTAAATTATTACATTTTTTTATCATTTCCCTGCACCTTAAAGTAAGTATCCCACCTTTTAGTCTGTATCGAACATAAAGGTGCCTCCTTGCGCAATCTTTTTTCCGTGTATATATATTAGTCACGCACTCACAGTGAGTCGCAGAAAAACTATAATACTCGGAGAAATAATTATGCAAAGATTTACCATTCCAAGAGACGTTTACTTTGGCGAAAATGCTTTAGATTACTTGAAAGGCATGGAAGGAAAAAAAGCATTCATCGTTATTGGTTCTGAAAGAAGCATTAAAGACGGTACTACTGCAAAGATCGAAGCAAACCTAAAAGAAGCTGGCATCGAAAGCACTATTTTCTGTGGCATTGAAGCAGACCCAACCGTAGCGACTGTTTTACGTGGTGCAGCAGAAATGAGCAAGTACCAACCAGATATTATTATTGGTGTTGGCGGTGGTTCTCCTATCGACGCTGCAAAAGCTATGTGGATTTTCTACGAATATCCAAACCATACATTTGAAGAAGCCGCTAAGCCTTTCACTCTTCCAACTCTTAGAAAGAAAGCAATCTTTGTTGCTGTAACCACCACAAGTGGCACAGGCACTGAAGTAACTTCTTTCGCTGTTATTACTGATGAAAAAACTGGCGTAAAATATCCAATAGCTGACTACAATATCACACCAGATGTTGCTATTGTTGACACAAACCTCGTAAAATCACTCACTCCTTTACTTGTTGCTAACACAGGTATGGACGCGCTCACCCACTCTTTTGAAGCATACGTTTCTGTTGTAGCCAACCCAATAACAGACGCCCTTGCAATGAAATCCATTGAAATGGTTGTTGATAATGTTGTTAAATCATACAAAGGCGACGAAGCTGCTAGGAGCTCTATGCACATCGCTCAATGTATGGCTGGCATGTCTTTCTCTAACGCTATCTTGGGCATTGTTCACTCCATGGCGCATAAGACAGGCAAAATTTTTAGCATTCCTCATGGTTGCGCAAACGCAATTTATCTTCCTTATGTTATTCAATATAACGCTAAAGAAGCAAGCGCTAAATACGCAGACATTGCAAAACGCCTTGGCCTAAAAGGAAATAGCGATACAGAACTTGTAGATTCTCTTGTTGCTATGGTAGAAGACCTTAGAGTGCAAATGAAAATGCCTGCATCCCTTAAAGAGTTCGGCGTAAACGAAGCTGAATTCCTAAAAGAACTGAACAGTATCTCTGCTGGTGCTGTTGGCGACCCATGCACAGGCACAAACCCAAGAACAATTGACGCTCCTACTATGGAAAAATTGTTCAAAGCTACTTACTATGGCGAAAAAGTAAACTTCTAAGATTTTATATACATCACTACAATGCTTGCACCGTGTGTTTGAAAAAAGCAAGCATTGAAGTATATATAAAGACGTATATATAAAGACGAAAAAAACCGTATGCAAGGATATTCTGACTTGCATACGGTTTTTTCGTGTTTTTTTTTGGGGGGGGGGGGGGGAGGGGGGGGGGGGGAATTTGGTCCTTTGGGGGGGGGTTAGGGACGGGGCAACCCATTTTTT
>CAMQVJ010000088.1 GCA_947038175.1 uncultured Desulfovibrio sp. | reverse complement strand
TTTTTTGTTAATTTCTTTTTCAATTTATTCTTTTGGCAAAATCCCATTTACAAGGTATTCTCACAAAAAGAACAAGAAAATATTTTAAGGAGATAGAGATGTTTATAAAAAATTCTTTTAGAATTACCATATTATTAAGTTGTCTCTTATTTCTTTTGTCAGCCTGTGAACTGACAAAAAGCAGAGAAAAAATATATTTAGAAAACGCAAAGAAAGTCGCCACAGAAAAAGACTGGTCTGAAGTTATTTCTCAGATACAAAAATTTATCGCCATTGAAGACCAAGCTTCCACTCAAGATAAAAAAGAGGCGTGGTTTTTGTTGTCTGAAGCAACAGGCTCTCTTGGTCAGTTAAAAGAAAGTGCTGAAATACTTGAGCTTATGATTCAAGATAGAGCGTATAATAATGAAGTAATAGTCGAAATTTATAAGAGACTTATCCGTTTATACGACCGCAGTTATAATTTTAGAGCAGCAGCAGATACCCGAGTAAAACTTATTAATTATAAAAAAATAGACGAGAATGAAGCCGCCTCTATACTTTTAAAAGCTGGTCTTAATTATCAGAATATTAAACGATACAGAGAAGCAAATAAGATTTTTGATTCTGCCCTTCTTAAGGTGAAAGACCCTGCGCTCAAGGCTGAAATTTATTACTATAAAGCCTATGGGCAAACTGTTTTTAATGAAATGGATACGGCGCAAGTGTACATAAAAGAAGCCCTTAAAAGTGAAAATATTAATGATAAAATAAAGGGTCAAATTTATTATCTTAATGGTGATATTTTTGAATGGAAGAAAAACTATTTAGAGGCCTATGAAAACTACCAAAAAGCGCTTCCTCTTTACCCTAATAGAATGTTTGTTCAAAAGAGAATTGATTTTCTTGAGAAAAAACACGCAAAATATCTCAAGCGAGAGATCCAGGCAAAAGAAATAGAAGAAGATTCTACAAAGCAAGCAGAAGCTCTCAAGAAAGATATAAATGCAGTGGAAAATAAAACAAGTGAAACAAACTAAAATGAGTCAGCAATCCATTTATATCATCTAATTTAAAGGAACAGACAATAAAAATATATGCCAAAGTCTACGTTTAAATATAGCAAGTTGAAAAAAACTTCTAGAATTAGAAAGAAACTTAAAAAGTACATGCAGACAATAAAAAATGCGTGGCAAAGCATAATATCTAGGTTTCTTAAATCTTCCATGTCGTCCCTTGGACTTGCTCGTTTTTTTTCTTGGATATTCCTTGTTTTGATTATGACCTTCAGTATTTTTCTGTCTGTCTTTGTGGGAACAAGTACGCTCAATAGCCTTCTTGATAGCCAAAAATCATACACACTTCTTCTCGCTGAAAACATGAATAAACAAATATTTCGGCGTTTTACTTTACCAGTTGCTTACACTTCAGGCAGAGTGGCTTTAGCCGAGCCTGATCAATATAAGCTCCTTAAAGAAGTGGTAGACAGCCTCATGCATGGGCTACAAATTGAGAATATCCGCATATACGATGCAAATGAAATTGTTGCCTTTTCTACGGATAGCGAGGAAGTGCGAAGCGAGACACTCACCACGCAAGGTGTAAAGCATGTGTTTTCAACAGAAACTCATTTCTTTGAAGTTATTTCACCAGTCTCTTTCTTTAAAGCCTTATTTACACCAAATTTAGAAGATGCGACCTTTCTTTTACGCACCGCTTACCCTCTTACTATTGATTTTGAGCTTGGCCCTTTTCGCTTACAAGATGGCAAAGAAGCACCTATTTTAGGATCTTTAGAAATAGTTCAAGACGTGACAGGTCTCTATAAACGAGCGATAGAATTGCAGTGGAGTATTCTTATAGGCTTCACGCTTTCCGTGCTTATCCTCTTCATTATTTTGCAGATTATAGCAAAAACCGCAGAGCGCATCATAAGCGAACGTATTAAGCAAAATAAAGAACTAGAAAAAGAACTGCACCAAAACGAAAAACTGGCGAGCATGGGGCGCATGGTGGCGTCTATCGCCCATGAAGTGAGAAATCCCCTAGGTATTATAAAATCTAGTGCGGAATATCTGAAGAACAGAAAAGATGCCGACAGCACAGAAAAAAAATTACTCGGTGCTATTTTTGACGAAACTTCACGCCTAGGCGTAACAGTTAACGACTTTCTCGACTACGCAAGACCCCGAGATCCCTCAAAAAATATTATTGATATTGTCATCGTGATCAACCGTGTATGGGCTTTTTTAGGCACGTCCTTTGAACAAAAAAATATCAATACAGAATTTCATTTACCCGAAAGTTTAGAAATTTTTGGAGATGAAGACACACTCTATCGAGCGATTTATAATATTTTTATAAATGCAGAACAAGCCATGAAAGATGGCGGAAACTTTGATATAGTCGGCTTCAAAACAAGACAAGGCGAAATAAAAATACGCTTCATTGACAGCGGTTGCGGCTTTACCGATGAAATAGACAGAGTACTAGACCCATTCTTTACAACAAAAGATACTGGCACAGGTCTAGGTTTACCAATCGTCCAGAATATTATAAAGTCACATCAAGGTGAAATTTTGCTCTACAATGGCGACAACGGCGGAGCAACTGTGGAAATTATTTTTAATAATAAATAGTTTTATGGGAAGATTTTTTTGTAGTACAAGGGGAAGATTTTTTACGGGGGGAACCCCATTTTGTAGTACAAAATGAGTTTCCCCCCGTACCCCCCTCCTGAAAAAACGTATGGTTTTTGAAGGGGTATTCAAAATTTTCATCCTTATATAAACTTTCTAAACTATTAAGTTGATAAAACCCTATAATATTTCTTATTTACAAGAAATATGACTGATATTTTTTTAATAATATAATAGTTGATAATATGTTTTTTAAGGAAAGGGGGTCTGGGGGAAAACCTCGTTTTTTTCAAAAAAACGTGGTTTTCCCCCAGAAGAAATCCCACAAAAACGTGGTTTTCCCCCAGAAGAAATCCCACAAAACGTGGTTTTCCCCCAGAAAGAATCCCATATAACATATAAAAAAAGGAGCATTGCATGTCACAAGGGCGTGTTCTTATAATAGATGACGAGAAGAATTATCTTTTAATTTTGGAAGCTATGCTTTTGGATGCAGAGTATGATGTTATAACGTTGAACGATCCTGAGATGGTGCAGGCATTTTTGGATGAATCAGAAGTTGACGTAGTGATAACGGATATGAAGATGCCGAAGCTTTCTGGCAAAGAGGTTTTGCAGCATATAAAGAAGAATTGGCCACGCATTCCAGTTCTTATGATGACGGCGTTTGGAACGATTGAGAATGCTGTAGATATTATGCGTCAGGGTGCTTTTGATTATATAACGAAGCCATTTGCTAATGATGAGCTTTTGCTTTCTGTCCAGAACGCTATGGAGCTAGCCAAGGCGCATCGTCAGTATCAGATTTTGCAAGAAAGCCTTGAAGAGAGATATAGCACACATCAAGTAGTTGGAAAGACAAAACTCGTACATAATATCCGTCATATGGTGGATAAAGTTGCAGCTAGTCGTACATCTGTCCTTATTTCAGGGGAAACGGGCACAGGAAAAGAGCTGATAGCAAAGGCTATCCATTTTTCTTCTTCAAGGAAGGAGCAGCCATTTGTTGCGGTTAACTGCTTAATGAATCATACCCAATCTCTTGAAAAAGAGCTTTTTGGTGAAGAATCTGTAGGGGTTACGGGAACGGTTGCTATTAAGCGTGGACGTTTAGAGCTTGCGGATCAAGGGACACTTTTTTTGAATGAAGTTGGCTCACTTTCTTTAGAGTTGCAAATTAAACTTTTAAGGGTGCTTCAGGAAAAGAGTTTTGAGCGTATTGGCGGAACGGACAGTGCTAAACTTGATTTGCGTCTTGTGACTTCAAGCACGGAAGATTTAGCTTTAAGAGTGCAGAATGGAACTTTCCGAGAAGATTTATTTTACGCCTTAAATGTTGTGCAAATTCCTATGCCATCATTGCGTGAGAGAAGGGAAGATATACCTTTGCTTGTTGCGTATTTTATCAAAAAATTCATGCAAGAAAATGAAGTTGCTCACGCTAAAAACTTCACACAAGAAGCACTTAATTATATGAATGGCTATGACTGGCCAGGAAATATCAGGCAGTTGCAAAATATTATTGAGAGATGCCTTGTAATGTGTGTGCATAATGATATTGGCGTGGAAGATTTACCACCTGAAATCAGGGATGAAGACGCACAATTTAAAAGCGCTGTGGACCTTTTGCCAGTCGCTATGAATTTGACTGATACGCTGGATAAAATAGAAGCTGCCATAGTGAGAAGGGCTTTGGCGCGTGCTGAATTTGTTCAGTCACGAGCAGGGGAGCTACTTGGAATATCCAGAAGTCTTATGCAATATAAGCTTAAAAAATATAATATTACAGGACATTAATAGAAAGGGGCATACGTGCCCTTTTTTTATAAAGAGTGTTGGTTAAGATTAAAGAGCTTTTTTTGATAAAATGGTAAAATTTTGGCAAAAAAATAAATTATATACATTTAACACTATTCAATATCTTCAGTTTGTGCTAAACATTTAAAGACGTGAGAACATGTAAACATATCTAATATATGTTTACGTTATTTTAACAGTGCCAATATACCTTCTATTTACTGCATTACGTGGGAATAGCTGGTAAAAACCAAAAGAAATATCTTGATATGACACCATTCAAAAAGAAAATATTGATAGTTGATGATCAGATTGTTAACCGTCTGCTTCTTCACAAAATCCTTGACACAAAGTATGACGTTATTGAAGCCGATAGTGGTAATAGCGCCCTTCTTCTTATTCGTGAGCATAAGGATGTAATTCAAGCAGTGCTTCTTGATTTGATTATGCCTGGTATGGACGGTTACACTTTTCTAGAAATAGTAAAAGCGGATAGTGAATTACAAAATATTCCTATTATTATCACGACGCAGTCTGAAGGCGTAGAGGTTGAAATACGAGCTTTGGAGCTTGGCGCTGCTGATTACATCACAAAGCCTTATAATAATATAGTAATTTTACAAAGACTTACAAATATTATTGCCCTTAGAGAAAACGCAATTCTCAGAAACACAAGTGAGAAAGACCCCCTCACTTCTCTCTATAATAAAGAAACTTTTTATAAAAAAGTCCCTGAGCATGTGCTCTCTAATCCTGACACGCAATACGTTATTTTATATATGGACGTGGAGCGCTTCAAAATTGTTAATGACTTTTTTGGGGAAAAGGAAGGCGATAAGCTTCTTTGTTATATTGCTCAAGTTTTGGCTGATTATTCCGACCCAACAGAAATGATTTGTAGCCGTCATACTGCTGATATTTTTGTTATTTGTATGCCTTATGTTAAAGAAAAGATTGAAACATATGTTGACACTATTGTGAGGGTTGTGAACGAATATCCTCTTAAATTCCGTCTCACCATTGACTTTGGTGTTTACGTTATTGAAAATATTGAAATTCCTGTCAATGTTATGTGTGATAGAGCAAGCCTTGCTCTTGAAAACGTGGTAGGAAAATACGGTGAAAATTTAGCGTATTACGATGATAGCCACCGAGAGCTGCTTGTTGAAGAACAGTCCATAGTGAACGAAATGACAAACGCTCTTCGAGAAGGGCAGTTCCATGTTTACATGCAACCTAAATTTGACTTACGAGATTTTTCTATTATCGGAGCTGAATCCCTTGTGCGTTGGGTGCATCCCACAAAGGGCTTTATCGGTCCAGATAAATTCATTCCTATTTTTGAAAGTAACGGCTTTATCACCGAGCTTGACTTTTTTGTTTGGGAAACGACGTGTAAGCATTTGAGAGAATGGCTTGATAAGGGTTATCCTATTGTTCCTGTTTCTGTAAACGTTTCTCGTGTTGATATATATAGACCTGATATTTGTGATCTGTTTTCTAATTTACTTAAGAAATATAATCTCCCCGTAGAACTTCTTGAGCTTGAAATCACCGAAACTTCTTATACACAGAACGCAGAACAATTGATTGAAACGGTTACTGAACTAAAGAAAATAGGTTTTCGAATTTCTATGGACGATTTTGGTTCTGGCTATTCTTCTTTGAATATGCTGAACGAAGTTCCTGTTGACGTGCTTAAAGTGGATATGACATTACTACGAAATATTGATGAAAAGAATAAAAGTAGTAACATCATTAACTTTGTTGTGAGTATGGCAAAATGGCTTAATCTTCCTGTTATATCGGAAGGCGTTGAAACTATTGAACAAGTAAACTTCTTGCTCAGCATTGGCTGTCATAAAGGTCAGGGTTATTTCTTCTCAAGACCATTACCCGTGAAAGATTTTGAAGAAAAAATGCTGACCCATAAAAAAGAAGAAATGTCTTCTCAAGAAGCATTTTCCACTTTTGTTAACATTGATGATGTGTGGGATTCTACATCTCAATTCAATAAATTATTCAATTCCTTTGTTGGCTCTTTGGCTTTGTATGAATTTAAGGGTGATACTTTTGCTCTTTTACGTGCGAACAAGCAGTTTTATAAAGAAGTTATGCCAAATGGTGATGAGCTCTATAGTGCTTCTGCGAACTTATTGCCTTGTATCCATGAAGAAGATAGAGATATATTCATTCAGCGCTTGCAAGATATGAGAGGAAAGCGCGGCGAAGATACTATTTTACTTCGTATGGCTGTTCCTGGACTTCAGGGTATACATTGGCACCGCATGCAGCTTAAAATTCTTTATGACTCAGAAGATAGCGTAATATTCCTAGGCTTAGTAGAAGATATGAGCACAGTGAAGAGCTTGGAAGCTACGTATGAAAAAAGCGAACAACGTTTAAACACTCTCTTTGAAACATGTAATATGAGTACGTTTGGTGTTGATTTTACTAATAAAACACTAACGTGTGATGCACTTGGTAAAGAGATGTATGGTTTTGGCGACGTTATGATTAAAGCTGCTGAAACTTTTATAAATGACGGCTTTATTTGCAAGCCTAATGTTCCAGAAATTCATTCCTTTTTTAGTGGTCTTTTCGGGGGCCAAAAAAGCGGAAAGATGAAGCTTCAGTGTAAAAAGCTTGATGGAAGCGTTCATTCTGCTCTTCTTTTTTATAAGACCGAATTTGATGTTCAGAAGAAACCAGTTTCTGCTCTTTGTGTTCTACATTGTATAGATAACTCTTTGATATAATATTTCTATTGATAAAATAGTGGCATGGAGGAATTATGATTAATAAATTAGAAGCATGGGGTTGCAACGTACAAGAAGCTTTAGAGCGTTTTGTCGATGATGCGGACTTGTATGTGATGTGTCTCAACCTCTTTATGGACGACGGCTCATTTCTTGCGCTTGGTGAAGCTCTTGATAGTGAAAATTATGATGCTGCTTTTGAAGCCGCTCACACCCTTAAAGGTGTGGCTGGAAACGTAAGTGCTGGGCCTCTCTATGAAACCATTGAAACTCTCACTGAAAAGCTAAGAGCGCAATCCTATGATGGTGTCGCTGTGGATTATGTGCAGCTCATGGCATATAAAGAATCTTTGAATACGATTTTAAAGGGGTAAACCCTTAAGTGGTTTAGAATCTGAAATAAAAAATAATTTTTTATTTTTTGATGTGCCACTTTTTGTTTAGAAAGCCTATTTTTTATAAAAAGATAGAGATGTATGCATTGGCATATATAATAAAGTACGTACGTAAATGGTGGAAGAGATAGGTGGTTTTTGCTGCAATATCTTGCTTTTTCAGGAGTAACCGCTCTTGTCTGTCACAAAGTTTCTCGGTGAGTAGATTTAAAAGTTTAGGAAAAGGCTGTTATGAATAGCTCGACAGCGTTGCAAGACGTAGTAAAAACCATACGTGACGCAGATAAAATACTTATTTGCGCCCACACTCAAGCAGATGGTGACGCGGTTGGTTCAAGTATCGCTTTGGCGTATACTCTGAAAGCCTTGAAGAAAGAATTTATTCTATATAACGAGACAGGTTTCCCTAAGTGGCTCTCATTTATGGAAAAGCCGAGCGAAGTTATTGAAAGTATAGAGTCCTTCCCATTTGAACCTGAGCTTATTATAGCCCTCGATTGCGGAGACCCTAAGCGACTTGGCGACGCCATGGCTGAGTATATTAAAACGAAAAAAAGTATTAATATTGATCACCATTTAGGCAATCCACATTACGGAAGCGTCGCAAATTGGGTAGATTCTGGAAAAGCGGCGACAGGTGAAATGGTTGCAGAATTATCGCAGGCTTTAAACGTCAGTCTGTATAAGCCCCTTGCGGAAGCTCTTTACGTTGCACTCAGCGCCGATACAGGAAATTTCACCTTTGGTAATACACGAATTTCAACTCTTGAATGGCTCGTAAAGCTTGCAGCCACCCCTATTGATATTCCATCGATTCGAGTGCAAATGGATAATAATTGGACACTCAATAAGCTCAAATTTTGGGGACAATTATACCAAGAAATAGAGATAGTCCATGAGGGACGCTTTGCGTATGTTAAAATTCCTCTGAACTATTATGAAAAATTCCAAGTGACAAAAGAAGATTTGGAAGGCTTTGTCGAACAACTTCGCAAGATTCATAGTGTTCGAGTGGCCATGATAATAAAAGAAGATGTTAAAAATAATAAGCAAATAGTCAAAATTAGCATGCGGTCACACGGCGATGACGATGTTCGCACCATACTTGCCAGCCTTGGCGGTGGTGGACATAAAAATGCTGCGGGCGCACATGTTGATGGCACTATGGATGCAGTGATTACCAAAATTTTACCACTGGTTGAATCCATGTGGGAAAAACAATAATTGATAAATTGCTAAGGAGATTTTATGTATAAAGGTGCTATATCTGCTTTAGTGCTTCCTTTTAAGAACGGAAGCATCGACGAAGAAGCGTATCGGGAATTTATCGAATGGCAAATTGAATCAGGTATTAATGGTCTTGTTCCATGCGGAACAACGGGAGAATCTGCCACTCTCACCCACGCAGAACACGAAAAAGCTATTCACATATGCATTGATCAAGTTAAAAAACGTGTGCCTGTCATTGCTGGTTGTGGTTCAAACAACACAGTAGAAGCGATTAGGCTTTGCAAATTTGCCAAAGACGCTGGCGCAGATTCTGCCATGCTCATCACTCCTTATTATAATAAGCCAACGCAAGAAGGGCTTTTTCGCCACTATAAAGCCGTGAACGATGAAGTTGCTATCCCGCTTTTTGTCTATAATGTGCCAAGCCGTACAGGCTGCCACGTTACACCAAATACAATGGCTAGGCTCTATAAAGAGTTGCCAAATATAATTGGTATCAAAGAAGCTACGGGTAACCTTGTTCAAGTGTCTAATATACTGGAACAAACAGACGATAAATTCACAATGCTTATAGGCGACGATAATACAGTGCTTCCTTCTCTTGCAATTGGCGCACACGGAACTATATCTGTTACGTCAAATGTTATGCCAAAAGAAGTTTCTGCGCTCTGCAAGGCTTGGTTCGATGGCAATACGGAAGAAGCAAAAAGACTACACTACCTTATAGAACCACTCAATAGAGCTATGTTCGTTGAAGCAAACCCGATTCCTGTGAAAACCGCATTACACCTCATGGGAAAAATGACTGCAGAATTACGCCTCCCTCTTACTGAAATGAGTGAAGCTGGTGAAAAAGTTTTGCGTGATGCTATGAAATTGCTAAAGCTTATATAAAGTAAAATACATAAATGAATATGAAAACCGCAGACACTTTGAGTGCCTGCGGTTTTGTTTTTTTGCCATAAAAGGCATGGATTGCCACGTCACCCCTTCGGGCTTCCTCGCAATGACACTTCACGGTCTGAAGTAATCACAGGGAACGTGGAGACATCGCATGGTATATGGAGACAAACTACATACAA
>CAMQVJ010000087.1 GCA_947038175.1 uncultured Desulfovibrio sp. | reverse complement strand
CAAACCCACCGCCAAAGGGATTGAATCCCTTTGGAAACCCCGTAAGTTGTGATATCTGTAAATAATGTTTACATTGTTGATGGTTGGCAGGCTCCGCCTCCCAAACCCACCGCCAACGGGATTGAATCCCTTTGGAAACCCCATAAGTTGCGATAACTGTTGGGTGGCAGCAAGCCCCGTAAATTGCGATATTTGTAAACGAAGTTTACTAATATCGCCGATGAGGGGGTTTGGGGGAAATCATTTCCCCCAAAAAAAAAGATAAAAAAAATTATAGCACTTATAGAGCGCTCTCTACAAAGGGAATTTTTATGAAAGCAATATTAGTATTAGAAGATGGTTTTTGGCTAGAAGGCGAAAGTTTCACAGGTGACATTGAGTTTGTGGGTGGTGAAGTAGCGTGTAACACGAATATGGCGTGCTACCAAGAAATGCTCACTGAGCCTGCTTATCATGGTCAACTGCTTTGCATGACATGGCCACTTGTGGGCAATTATGGCATTAATGACGATATGGAATCTGCGAATATTCAGGCATCGGCTCTTATCGTAAAAGAGTGTTGTAAAGAGCCATCTAACTGGCGCAGTGTTATGAATCTTCCACAATTCCTTATGCGTCATAAAGTTGCTGGAATTGAGGGTATTGACACTCGTGCGCTTATGGTTCACTTGCGTGACAATGGCGCTATGCGTGCTGCTATTTCCACAAAAACACTTGATCCAAAAGAGCTTGTTAAGAGCATTATTACTGTGCAAAAATTGGAAGGCGCAAACCTTTCAAAGAAAGTAAGCACAACTGTTCCTTATACATGGGAAAAAGGCAAAGCGGAAGAAGTGAGCCTCAGTGCTGACGGAAGTTATAATTGGAAGACAAGCTTGCCTCATGTACTTGTTTATGATTACGGCGTAAAGTGGAATAATTTACGTATACTCACCGACAATAATATGGAAGTTTTAGTTGTACCATCAAGTTTTTCAAAGAAAGCTGTTGATGCTGTAAAACCTCATGGCGTATTTTTCTCTGATGGCCCTGGTGATCCAAGCGCTATGCTTGAAGAAATTCAAGTAGCAAAAGAAGTTGCTGATGCGTACCCATGTGTCGGTACGGGCTTGGGCTTTCAAGTTATCGCAAAAGCGTACGGCGCAGAGAGCGAGAAACTTGAGAATGGTAATCATGGTGTTAATTTACCTGTGCAAGCGCATGCAAGCGGCCGTGTTCATATATCCGCACAAAATCATAAATTTTGTGTAGATATTGCAAATGCAAAGGAACTTGAAGCAACCCACACAGGGCTGAACGATCAAACCGTACAAGGCTTCAAACACGTAAGCAAACCTATTTGTGCTGTTCAGCATGAAATAGCGGGTGCGTTTGGCGTGGATGGACAAAGCTTGTTTATTCAGGATTTTTATAATCTGCTTTCAAAATAAATATTTGCTTGTAGCAAAATAAAACTTTGCTGAATAAGATTTGTGTATCTGATTCAAAATAAAGCTTGAATAAATATTGAGACTCTTTGGGAGATGGGAAGCCATCTCCCTTTCCTTTTGTAAGCGCTAATACATTTATATCATTGTGTATATAGGCTCGTGTATATCCTAAAAGCGCTTGACGCACTCCCCCCTATCGGGTATGAGCATGAGATGTTTTTGACTAAGCGTTTAGTGGTAATTTATTCTACCTTAAAACATCTATTGACAATATGTGTGTCAATAAAACACAAAACAGGAGATTTTATGAAAAAACTCATTGTAGCCATATCAGCATGTGCTCTTTGCCTGAGCACAAGCATGGTAGCACAAGCTGAATACACAGGGCCAAAACTCAAATTTAGAGTTGCACACACAACCCCTCCAGGAAATCACATCACGCTTACCTTTGAAAAATTCAAAGAACTCGTTGAAGAAAAGAGTGGTGGAAAAATAAAAGTACAAGTATTCCCAAATGCTATACTTGGTAGTGACCGTGTTGTTATGGAAAGCGCTCAAAGAGGCTCCATGGAAATGTCAGTAAGTTCCACACCAAACATGGCAAGTTTCTCCCCTGTTTATCAAGTTTTTGACTTGCCATACATCACTTCACCTAAGTACCAAGAATCATTCTACAAAGCAATGGATTCAGGCCCATTAGGCGAATACTTTGTAGGTGTTGCTCACAAGATTGGTCTTGAGCCTATCATGTACGCAGAATATGGTTACAGAAATTTTTGCACAATAAAAGAAGTGAAGAATGTAAAAGATCTTGCTGGTCTTAAGATTCGTACCACTGATTCACAAGTAGAAGTTGAAGTTGCTAAAGCGCTTAAAATGAACCCAACTCCTATCGCATGGGGCGAAACATACACAGCTTTACAACAAGGCACAGTTGACGGAGAAGGTAACACTTTCCCTCACCTTTATGGCGCAAAGCATCATGAAGTTTTAAAATACGCAATGGATTCCGAGCATAACTACGGCATGCAAGCTATGATGGCTAACAAAGCATGGTGGGACAATCTTGCTCCTGAAACCCAAGCATTAATTCGTGAAGCTGCTGCTGAAGCACTTGTTTATCAACGCACAGTTCTTTATCCAAAGAACGAAAAAGAAGCCTACCAAGGCTTTGTTGATGCAGGCATTAAGGTTATGCACCTTACTGACGCACAAAAAGAAGAATTCAAAGTACTTACAAAGCCAGTTTGGGATCAATTCAAAGATCAAATTCCACAAGAACTTGTTCAACTCGTAATTGATACACAAAAATAGTTTTCCTATTAAGCACCGAATTATATATTTATAACTCGGTGCTTTTCCCGTTAATTATTTTCCTCTCACCTTTTTCTTTTTTGACATAGAACACGGAGCATTTCATGGCACAACCTCGTAATAAATTTTTGCAGTTAACTGATAATTTTGAAAAACCATTTCTTTTTTGTGGTTTACTTATCATGATTTTAATCATTACTTATCAAACTGGCTTTCGTTATTTGCTTTCGTCGACCATGTCAATTTTAGGTAGTGAAGATTTCATTAGCTTCCTCACAAATTTAGGTTTTACAAGCACACAAGCAACATTCACGCTATGGACCGAAAGTGTTAGTAAATTGTCAGGCTTAGCTGTTTGGACGGAAGAGACATCTCGTTATGTTTTTATATGGACAACCTATCTAGCGATTCCCCTTGCTATCAAACACAGAACGAATATCCGTGTTGACGTTGTCTATAGTAAGCTTTCACCAAAACTACAGGGCATAAGCTGGATAGTTGTGGACGTATGCATGCTTGTTTTGGCAAGTACTATTTTCTATAACGGCGCTAAATACATTGAAATGCAATTCACGTACCCACAAGTGACGGCGGCGCTACGCATTCCTTACTATATTCCTTATTTTATTCTTCCTCTTGGCTTCGGGCTTATGGCTATACGAATCATTGAAGATTTATTTTCTCAAATGGCTCAAACTGGCATCAAAGGTACTATAATAGGCGTTCTCTTTACAGGTATTTTATTTCTTCCTGTTATACTTTGGGAAGATTCTAATGCTATAGTTCTTCTTTTTGGTTACTTTATTCTCTTTCTTTTTATCGGCATACCTATTGCGTTTAGCCTTGGTATTGCAGCACTTATGACCGTATTAGGCGCTGGCACCTTGCCTGTTGACTATGTGGCGGGTGTTGCTTTTACGGCAATTGACAACTTTCCTATAATGGCAATTCCCTTCTTTATTGCTGCTGGGGTTTTCATGGGCGCAGGTGGGCTCTCCCATCGTCTTCTCAATCTTGCGGACGAACTCCTTGGAGGACTGACAGGCGGTATGGCTCTTGCAAGTATCGCAACATGCATGTTTTTTGCTGCCATTAGTGGCTCTGGCCCTGCAACCGTTGCAGCTATCGGCGCTATCACAATTCCTGCTATGGTTTCAAGGGGTTATGATAAAATGTTTGCCGCAGCAGTTGTTGCATCAGCGGGAGCTATCGGCGTTATGATTCCACCTAGTAACCCTTTTGTAGTTTACGGTGTGACAGCACAAACGTCCGTCGGCGATCTTTTTATTGCAGGGATTATCCCTGGCGTATTTACAGGGCTTGTCCTTATGGCAATCACCTATATTATTGCGAGAAGAAAAGGCTGGAGAGGCGAAACTAGGGAACGAAGCATAGCGACTATTGGTCGTGCTGCGTGGCATGCAAAATGGGCAATTCTTGTTCCTGTTATTGTGCTTGGTGGTATTTATGGTGGCATCATGACACCAACCGAAGCCGCCGCCATCGCTGCCATGTATGGTTTAATTATCGGACTTTTTGTTTACAAAGAGCTTACCTTAAAATCTCTTTGGTCAAGCACACTTGAAAGTGCAAATATGTCTTCTGTTATTATCATGCTTATGGCAATGGCGACCATCTTTGGTAATATAATGACCCTTGAGCAAATCCCTGAACAGATTGCACAAATAATTTTAGGACTCACACAAAACCCTATAATTATTCTGTTGCTTATTAACGTGCTCCTTCTTTGGGTGGGCACTTTCATGGAAGCGCTTGCAGCTATTGTTATCCTTACCCCTATCTTACTTCCTCTTGCCATCAAACTTGGTATGGACCCCATACACTTTGGTGTTATCATGGTAGTAAACTTAGCTATCGGCTTCATCACTCCTCCTGTTGGCGTGAATTTATTTGTTGCTAGTGGCATAGCGAAAGCCAAAATTGGAGATATTGCAAAGGCAAGCTTACCTTTCCTTGTTGCCATGCTCGTCGTGCTTTTACTTATCACCTATATTCCACAAATATCCCTCATCTTACTATAAAACGAAATCCTGCCCTTTTTCACTTGAAATGGGGTAGGATTTTTTAAAAGAGATCTTATCATGGACTTATCAGCCGTTATAATAACAGAAGTATCTAAAATCATTCAAGAAAAAGCCACCACTGACGGGTTAGCTCCTGTTTGTATTGCAGTGTTCGACCGCAATGGCTTACAAAGCTTTTTTCTTCGCATGGAAAATTGCGTAAAATTAGCGATTCCTCTTGCATCAGAAAAAGCAAGAACAGCCGCCCTTATGGGGATATCCACAAAGCAAATGAACAAGAGACTTGTTGACGAAGTCCTTAGTCTTGCAGATTTTTGTGGCGCTGCGACCACAAGCCTCACGGGTGGTATGCCCATCGTGTTTGAAGGTAAAGTCATCGGAGGCGTTGGCGTGAGCGGAAGAAAAGGCGAAGATGATGAAAAGCTAGCAAGTCTTTTTTGCGAAGAATTTATAAAGATACTAGAAAAAAGCTAAGAACTCAGATATATATAAATGAGTCGTTTTTGCATCACCTGTCTTCATAGAAAAAGTCCACAAAAGTTTTGGACTTTTCAAAAACTCAAAATATATACACCATACACACAAGCCTACGTTGCATACAATGAGCGTAGGCAATTCTTTAATCTCAGCCCACTTGTATACATAAGTATTCCTTCCTAATAATTTTTTATTTTACCCTCTCCTTCCCCAGTTAGATTGATACCAACAGATCGCCAATATGCCCAAATAAAAAGCGAAGCATAGAGGCGTCAAAATGCTTGTACGCTTCCCTGCATATTTAAATAATATAGTTGACTAAGCACTAAACTTCCCCTATAGTAAAGGCAGTTCTCATTGATTTTCTGAATCTAAATTGACTAGACCTGATTGACTATATTAGCTTGAAAATATTGACAAAAATAAAGCACTAAGTTGCTTTTGCATTGCCCTATAGAGATAGAACATACAAGGCTAAGTTGTTTTTGCATTGTTTGGTTTTCTATTCGGTTAGATATTTTTAACAGAGCTGATATTCTTAGTTATTTTCATGTCGGCATACATTATGCAAGTATGAAAGTATAATAAAGTCATTTTATGTCTCTTTATTTGAGAATTTGTTTTGAAATTGGATTGTATTAGTTTTGTAGTATTTACTATAAAAACTAGTATACTTTTATTACCTTTATATTGAGTTTAACTCGGAGGATTAGCATGCCTAAAATGACCCCCAGTGAAGCAATGGCAGAAGTACTTGTAAATGAAGGCGTAAAACACGTTAGCGGAATCATGGGTTCAGCTTTCATGGATATTCTTGATTTATTTCCTGCTGCTGGCATCGACTTTGTTTCTGTTCGTCACGAACAAACTGCTGGACACATGGAAGACGCATATTGCCGTATCACTGGCACTGCTGGTGTTGTTATCGGACAAAACGGTCCTGGTGTAACAAACTACGTAACTGCAGTTGCTACAGCTAATATGGCTCATACTCCTATGATCATCATTTCTCCAAGCGCTGGCACCAACTCAGTTGGCTGGGACGGCTTCCAAGAATGTGATACATGGAATCTTTTCAAGCCTATTACTAAAGCTTCTATTCGTGTAACTCACCCAAGCCGTGCTGGTGATATCATGCGTACAGCGTTCCGTACAGCTTATGCTCAACGCGGTCCTGTTCTTGTTGATATTCCACGTGACTACTTCTACGGTGAACTTACTGAAGAAATCTTGAAGCCTTCTCAATACCGTGTAAAACCTGGTGGTATCGGTAACCCAGCTATGTTCGCAGACGCTGTTGAAGTTATCAAAGCTGCTAAGAACCTCGTTATCGTTGCTGGTCGTGGCGTAGTTGACGCTGATTGCGTACAAACTATCCAAGACATGGCTAAATACCTCGGTACTCCTGTTGCGACTACATACATGCATAACGACACATACCCTTGCGACGATCCATTCTGGACTGGTCCTATCGGTTACATGGGTTCTAAAGCTGCTATGAACATCCTTAAGGACGCTGACGTTATCCTTGCTATCGGAACACGTTTGTCATACTTTGGTACACTTCCACAGTACGATATCACTTACTTCCCTAAAACTGCAAAGATCGTTCAAATCGACATCAACCCACAACACATTGCTAAAACTCACCCAGTTGCAGTTGGTCTATGTGCTGATGCTAAAGATGCTTCTGAAGAGCTATTCAAGCGTCTTCGTGAAAGCGTTAAAGCTAAGAGTGATGCTGAGCTTCAACCAGTTTACAACAAAATTAAAACTGAACTTGAAACTTGGTACAAAGAAATTGCTGAAATCGCTAATGAGCCTACAACACCACGTGACGGCGTAAATCTTTTACACCCACGTAAAGCTCTTGAAGTTGTTGGTCAGTTCGTAACTGATACTAATGCTTTTGCTACAACAGACATTGGTAACACTTCTTCTACAGCAAACAGCTACCTTCGTTTCAAGAACCCAAGAAAGCACATTGCTACTCTTACTTTTGGTAACACAGGTTTTGCTTATCAAGCAGCTCTTGGCGCACAACTTGCTTGCAAAGAACACGGCATCGAAGACGATACTGTTGTTTCTATTGCTGGTGACGGCGCATGGGGCATGAGCTTATTTGAAGTTCCAACTGCTGTTCAATACGACTTGCCTGTTATTGCAACCGTATACAACAACGGCGCTTGGTGCGCAGAAAAGAAAAACCAAATCGATTTCTACAACAACCGTTTTGTAGGTTCTGATATTTGGTCTAATTCTTATGCTAAGATCGGTGAAGCAATGGGTGCTGACGGTTATACCGTAAACACTCAAGCTGACCTCAAGAACGCTCTTGAAACAGCTAAAAAGAACCGCCGTCCAGCAGTTATCGAAGTTATGACTGATGGTTGGAAGCTTGCTCCTCCTTTCCGTAAAGATGCTCTTTCTCTTCCAAAGCGTTTCTTACCTAAGTACGAACACTTGGATGCGAAGAACTTCAAATAAATCAGTATGATTTATAATGAACAATTCTTCCTAGAATAATTGTTTATTGAAGATATAAAGCCACCTTTGTAAAAAGGTGGCTTTTTTATCAACAAGAACATATAAAATCCAAGACACTTCCTATTCAAATTATTAATCCACACAAAAGAAACACGGCGTTTCATACAAAGCCTCTCCCATAAAAAATACCAAAAAATAATCACAAGTAATAATCCAAGTAATTATTCCAAAAAAATATTCCTTCAACACTAGAATTTTCCCTGCAAATCATTTCACAGAAGATTATAAAGGTCGCTCATAAATGATATGGAACAAACTCGCAAAATCCTATGACAATTTATGGATTCAGAAATATTCTTTAGCGCCAACTAGAAAATATATTTTGGATTATATACAAAAGCGACATGACACTTTTCCGTGCAAAAGCATATTAGATGTGGGCTGCGGAACAGGGCAATGCCTTTACGATATTGAGAATGCTTTAGGAAAAAGCGAAGGCGTCCAACTATTTGGAATTGATAAATCAGCAGAAATGATTAAACACGCCCAAGAGAAAAGCAAGCGCATACAATTCATGGAATACAACATCGACGAGCAAGAAGACTTCTCGTCCTTGCCAGTCTTGCCGTCCGTGCAAGTCGTGCCATCCTTACCGTCCGTGCCACCTTTGCCGTCCATGCAACTCGTGCCAACCTTACCGCCCTTACCTCCACTTTTTGACATCATTATTTGCGCACATTCCTTACCCTATCACCAAGACCAACAAAAAACCATTGACCTCTTGGCCCGTAAAACACACAATGAAGGACGGCTTATATTCGTTCATGCAAGTATCAATAACTTTTTCGACAAATGCTTCATGGCAATCGTGGAAACAACCGCAGAGAAAGCAAATTACCTCTCCATACCTGACTTTAGAAATCTTCTCCCTGAAAATATTGAAATCGAAGAAGAATTTATCATACGCCCTAAAAAATTCATGCCGACCATTTCAGGCTTTGTACTTAAAAAAATATGAATATACTACTAATACGACCAAAACCCCATCCCGAAAGCATTGGCCTGCACAGTCTTATGATATGTGAGCCTTTAGAACTCATGACCTTGGCAGGCGTTCTTTTAGCAAATGGACACCATGTAGAAATCATTGATATGATACTTGAAAAAGCCAATCTAAAAGAAATACTATCTCGAAGGCAGACGGATATTGTCGGGCTAACAGGCTACATAAGCCACATAAATATCATCAAAGAATACGCTCAAACAATCAAATCCCACAATCCCCAAATAAAAGTCGCCATTGGCGGTGTTCACGCAAGTGTCTGTCCTCAAGATTTTGAGGAAACGCCTTCAAAAACGACTCAAGAAAACCCAAAAACCAAAAATCTTCTAGCGGACAATACACACACAGCCCCCCACATCGATTTCATCGCCAAAGACGCAAACGCCCTTTACGAGTATCTCGGCTGTAGTGTAACAAAAAACATTCTTCCGCACCGTGCCTTACCAGAAAAATATCTCAAGCATTACTATTATTTATTTCAAGAACAATGCGCTCTCATAAAAACATCTTTTGGCTGTCCCTACAATTGCAAGTTTTGTTTTTGCAAGGAAATTTCCCCCTATAAAGCCAGGAAAATTGACGATGTCATCACCGAACTACAATCCTTTAATCAAAAAAATGTTTACATCGTTGACGATGATTTTCTCTATAATCGCTCACGTCTCCTAGAGTTTTACGAAAAAATAAAACGCAACAACATAAAAAAAGAATACCTCGTCTACGGCAGGGCAGATTTTATCGCCCAAAACGAAGACATTATCATACTCCTCAAAGAGATTGGCTTAACCTCCGTCATCGTCGGCATCGAAGCATCGAACCAAGAACAACTCGATAGCTACAACAAGCGCACAAGTTGCGATGACAACACAAAAGCAATCGCCACCCTGCACAAACACTCCCTAGAATGCTATGCCACCATTATTCTCGGTATCGATTGGACAGAAAAAGATTTCAAACAACTTTACACTTTTCTCAAAGCAAACAAGCTCATTTTCGTAAACCTACAACCCCTCACACCCATGCCAAAAACCCCCTTCTTTGAGGAATACAAAAACAGTCTCATTATCCCCTACAAGGAAAGCGAAAAATGGGACATGGCGCATCTCGTCATACAGCCAACAGGCATAAGCGTCCGAAAATATTACTGGAATATTCTGAAGATTTACCATAAACTAGCACTACACAATAGCCCTTACATGATTAAAAAATATGGGCTACTATCCACCCTAAAACTATCCATGGGCGCCCTACACATCACATACCAATATCTACGAAAAATCGTTAAAGGTTAATATTTTCAGGAGAGAATCTTTTTTTTTTGAAAACCGCAAACTTATTCGCTGTGCAAGCACAATACCATCCATCCCCCCCTCTTCTACCCTTAATA
>CAMQVJ010000086.1 GCA_947038175.1 uncultured Desulfovibrio sp. | reverse complement strand
TGCCTATACTCTTTCCCTGCTCACAATCAGCAGAAACAAAACGAGAAAGGCGCTCTAAAATCTGTGGGCTCAGGCCATATTCATCTTGAGAAGCGTGCTGTACCACCAGCGCAATTTCCCGCAAGCCAGCCGTATCCGTCAAACGAACAGGAAGCCCTGCAAGAAAACTCGCCTCTTCCAAATAATCTCGAGTAGTGCCAGCTTCCGCAGTAACAATAGCCCTCTGCCTGCCAAGAAAAGCGTTCATGAGGCTTGATTTTCCTGCATTTACTTGACCAGCAAGCACAACAAGACTCCCCTCATTCCAAGGCTTTGCCCTATCATATGCAGAAATAAGTTGCTCAATATCTGCGTATAAAATATTCACGAGAGCATGAAACTCTTGCGCTGGCAAACATTCGCCCTCTTCTTCTGGAAAATCAATAGCAAGGCACAATCTACGGCGAATATACTCAATTTGATTTCGCAAATCTTCAATACGCCTACCAAGCACACCATGAAGTTTTGCCGAAGCTAGGCGAACACCCTCAATAGCAGGGGCAGAAATAATTTCCGCCACCGCTTCCGCTTGAGACAAATCAATGCGCCCATTCAAAAATGCCCGCTTAGTAAATTCCCCCGCTTCCGCATGGCGAACACCCAAACTTACAATATACTCAAGCATGCTCTGCAAAAGAGCAGAACCGCCATGAGCATGGATTTCCACAACGTCTTCCCCTGTATACGAATGGGGATTCGGAAAATACACAGCTAAAATTTCGTCAAGAACAAAGTTTTCTTCAGTAACAAAAGGCTTGGAAAGACCACTTGCCCCACCACTTGTCTGGCGACACAATAATTTTTTTTCTTTTTTCGGGGGAAATGATTTCCCCCGTACCCCCTCATTAAGTATTTTTTGTAAACGTCGTTTACAAAAAATACGAAAACAAGGGATTTTTAAAGAAGCATAGTTCGGGGTTTGAGACTTGGAAACTTCCGCAGGAGAATCAGCAAGTTGCCCACCCGTGGAATTAAGAAATGTATTCGGCAAAACAAAAGAGCCATAATGCATATAGCGAGGGCGAAAATTAAAATTTGCTTGGTGCTTAGGCAAGAAAACTTTTTCTAAAATACTTTTGGCCTTTTCACCTGACACACGAATAACGCCAAGCCCACCCGAAGCAGCACCCGTGGCGATAGCAACTATACTTTCTTTGGGATACATTATTTTCTCTTCTTTAATAAATCTTCAAAAGTACCAAGTTTATAACCTGTCATTTGCCCTTGCGCCATTTGATTCTCCGCGCCATCAAAAACAGAAACAGTATAAACCATAAGTGTTTTCCCTGCCTTAATAAGGCGCACGTCCGCACGAATAGGGGCTACTTTTCCTGTGTTTAGAAACGACATAGAACTTTGTGCCGTCACACAGCAAAAACCTGCACCAGCACACGCCGCCCCAAAGGCTATATCTGCCAAAGCAAATATAGCACCACCATGAGCAGTTTCTAATCCATTTTTATGATTTGTAGTCAATGGCATGGAGGCGAGACAATGCGTTTCGCTCACTTCATCAACAGTCACACCAAGATGATTTGCAAGCCCATCATACGCTTGAAAATAATCATGGACTTCTTGTGTATTGTATTTTTGCATATTACTTTCTATATATTATATGTTTTTTAAGGAAAGAGAAAAAATGTGGGGGAAAACCTCATTTTCCCACTCTCACTAGTACAAAATTATCAAAGCAAGCCCCTTGCCAAGATAATCCAATATCAACATACGAGACAATATAATCACTAAACGTTTTTTAAGGAAAGGGGGTGTGGGGGAAAACCTCATTTTTTTCAAAAAAATGTGGTTTTCCCCCACAAAAAAACAAAAATAAAATAATAAAATAAAACAAAAAATAAACTCTCAAAAAATTAATCTATAAGGAATTTTTCATTTTCGTCAGGATAGGCAGCTTCGAAGGTTTGTTTGTATTCTTTGTACGTGCCTTCGAGTATAGCTTTTCTTGCGCCTTTAACCATATTGAGGAAATAGGTTAAATTGTGCAGGGAGTTGAGTCTAAAGGAGAGTAGTTCTTTGCTGACATAGAGGTGTCGTAGGTAGGCTTTCGAGAAGGTGCGACAGGTGTAGCAGTTGCAGTTTTCATCGAGGGGGCTTTCGTCTTCTGCGTATTCTTTGCGTTTGATATTAATTTTCCCATGTGAGGTGTAGAGTGTGCCATTGCGTGCATTTCTTGTGGGCAGAACACAGTCAAACATGTCCACACCGTTTTCTATGCCATATAAAATATCGAGGGGTGTTCCAACGCCCATAAGGTAGCGAGGTCTTTCCGTTGGCAGTATAGGGTTCAAATGCTTAATAGTTTTCACCATAATATGCTTAGGTTCACCCACGGCGAGCCCGCCAATGGCGTAGCCTTCCATGCCAATATCCATGAGCGCACGAGCAGACATTTCACGCAAGTGAGGATAGGTTTCCCCTTGCACAATGCCGAAAAGTAAATTGCCCCGTGAGTTCGACCCCACAGCCATCTCATCTCGTGGTGTGTCGTGCACAAGCTCCGCAGGATAGGCAGCTCTACAGCGAATAGCCCAAGCTATGCTTCTTTCCACTGCCGTAAGAGCGTCTTTCTCTTTCGCACCAAAGCCAATGCATTCATCAAGTTGCATCATAATATCAGAATTTAAATTTCTCTGAATAGACATAACCTTTTCAGGAGTGAATAAATGCTTTGAGCCATCAAGGTGAGAGCGAAACTCCACCCCATTATCTGATATTTTTCGTAGGCCACTTAAGCTGAACACTTGAAAGCCACCGCTATCTGTCAAAATAGGCTTATCCCACGCAATAAATTTATGCAGCCCACCACGCCGAGCGATAAGCTCATCATTCGGGCGTAAATACAAATGATAGGTATTGCCCAAAATAATTTGTGCGTCGATATCTTCTAAATCATCAGGGGCGATAGCCTTCACACTGCCAACTGTGCCGACAGGCATAAAGATAGGCGTCTCAATTGTGCCATGTGCTGTATGCAATAAGCCAGCCCTTGCATCGCCATCTTTTGCAAGCAAATCAAATTTTCCGATATTCTCTCTATTCATATATCTCGTCTATTTCCTATTATTTTTAGCATTTTTTGCTATTATTCACGTATGTCTTATCAGCTTTATAAATAAGCTAAAAAAGAATAGCCTAATGCACGCACATTGAAAAGGGAAATTTTATCATACTTTTGAAAGCTATTTTATTTTATTTGAAAGGCTTCGCCTCTCAAACTCTCCACCAAAGGGCATGATGCCCTTTGAAAACCCCAACGAGATTTTTATTTTGTGTGGTGGTGCTTAGTTACTTACACAGCAAAGAAGCCCACATAACCTAAAAATTACAAGGACAAAAAAAAAGCCCCCATAACCGAAGTTACGGGGGCAAATTATCGCTAACTTACGTTAACAACTCTCTTTGCAGAGACTTTCAAATTAGAAAGTGTAAACAAAAGCAAGAGCTGAACGGAAGATATCGTCATCAGCGTCATGAACGTTACGTGCATCGCCGAAATCAGCTGTCAACCAACCAAGCTCAAGGTGAGCTGAGAAGTTTTTGTAGATTTCATATGTGCTGTTAAAGTTGAATTCGATAACGTTGTCATCGTCTTCAAGGTAAGCAAGAGCGTTACTAGTACGCATGCCAGTGTTTGTGTCTTCGTTTGTGCCTTCCATGTACGCGATACGTGCAGTGTGGCTCAATTTTTCGATGAAAGACATGTCAGCCCATTCGAGCACAACGCCCCAAGTTCCAGCTGGGTTAGCATTACGTGGGCTAGCTACGCCGTTGTCCAATACTTGGTCATCAAACATGATAGATGTTGCTGCGAAGCAAGATACCATTGCAAGAGGTTGACCTAGGTCGTCTCTGCCAGTACCGTTGTCGTTACCGCTAGCGTACCAAGCTTTCAAAGCAGGAGTACCCCATTGAGTTTTGTAAGCAGCTGCAGCGCCTACGAAGAAACCACTCATGTCTTCAGCTTGGGTTGCAGGAGCATCCCAGCTTGCGTCACTGTAGTAAGCATCAAGAGTGAACATGAACGGATCAAACATGGAAAGTTCAAAGCTTGTACCAAGGTACCATGCAGTAACATCGCCAGCAGCAGCGCCAACACTAGGGTAAAGACCAAAACCAGAGTTGTGAGCATCAGTTTGGCTACCAACACTCATGTACGCTGCCCAAGGAGCAACGCGGAAGCCGTCGTAAGTGAAATCACCAACGATAGCAAAGATGTCTGCATCGTCATGGCCAGCACCAGCAGCAGCAGCAGCACCAGTATTATTGTCATCACTTTCTGCACGAATCCAGAAAGTTGAAAGAGCGATGTTTTCGTTGATAGGAGCAGAAACTGTGATACCAGCACCACGAGAATCAAGAACAGCGCTACCAAAAGCGAAAGCTGGAAGTGATACAGGTTGGAAGCCCATGCGAACTTGAACGTCAGTTGTTGGAACAATCCAATCAACATACGCTAAACGAACTTTCATAGAGTTATCGCTTACCGCGCTATCAAGTTCTGAACCGCTATCACCATAGTCAAATGGTCCAACTTGGAAAAGGAAAGTACCAGAAAGGTTTTCGCTTGCGATATAATCAAAGCCTAAACGAAGACGAGTAGAAGCTTTGAAGTTTTCATCTACGCCAAAGCCAGTAGGGCTTTTTGCAAGAGCTGAGCCAGCGTCAGCAAATTCGTATTGGTTGATGAATTGTGCGTTTGGTTTGAATTCGCCAGCAGATGCACCAGCAAAAGAAGAAACAACAAGGCCAGCAGCTAGTACGAGTGTTGTGAGTTTTTTCATTTTATAAAGTCCTCTTGTTTTTCGCCTTTCGGCATTTTTTTAATTTGGCAAGCCTACACTATATAAGCTTTCAAAAATATCTATCTAAAAGCCCTTATCGGACATCGATGAATAATATTTAGCTCAAAATTTGATACTTGGCAAGCTTTTTTCTAAAAGAAAGCAAAAAATTTGTACTGCTTTCTCTTTTTTATGTAGAGATTTTCATAAAGAAATAAGAAATACACATGATATCAATATATTACTACCAATAGAAATAATAATAATTTTCTTGCATTAAACGCAGAATTATCGAACAAAATCTTAGTTTTTTTGCAAGAAATTCTCTAGACTTTTTCTTGATACCCTAGTTTTTACTCACTTTTCTGAAAATACTTTTTTTATAGAAACGCTTTTTTTGCACAACGTATCTTTTTTTTGACCTCCACAAAAGAATAAAAAAGCGTTAAAGGGTTTTTACGTAGAAGACAGACAGCTTCTATCAAAAAAAGCCCACACGCAGCCCCATATAAAATACACTATTTCCCCTCACACCTATAGTTAATACGTTCTTTTTTGTAGATAGTAGTCCCCTTAAATCTTCCGTTAACATTATATAATACTCTTAATTGCGTAAGCTTTCATTTGACATGGGCACTTTGTCACAGTAATCTTTTACAAAATCCATAAGGAGTTTTTATATGGAAAGAACATCTATTATAGACGCTTTAAAGCAAAATAAAGAACTTGCACATATAACGGTTTGCGGCTGGGTGAGAACACGTAGAGACAGTAAAACCTTTACTTTTTTAGAACTTAATGATGGTTCTTGTCTCTCTAATATTCAGTGTATTCTTGATGAAAATACCGAAGCGTATAAAGCACTAGAAGGCGTCAATACGGGCGCTGCTGTTAAAATATCAGGTAAACTCGTGGAGTCATTAGGCAAGGGGCAACATTTTGAAATCCAAGCCATTGAAATGACTGTGTTTGGTTTGGCAGATTCTGAAACTTTCCCCCTACAAAAAAAACGCCATTCCGATGAATATTTACGTACCATTGCCCATTTGCGCCCACGCACCAATAAATTTGGGGCGATTTTTAGAGTACGCTCAGAAGCTGCCCATGCGGTGCATTCCTATTTTCATAATAATGGTTTTTTCTATGTGCATACCCCTATTCTTACTGGGGCAGATTGTGAAGGCGCAGGAGAAATGTTCAGAGTGAGCACCTTGCCTGTCAATACGAATGGGGAAATAATCCAAAAGAATAAGGAAGAAAATATTTTCCAAAATGATTTTTTTGGCAAAGAAGCAAAGCTCACCGTTTCAGGACAATTGGAAGCAGAAACCCTTGCCACAGGGCTTGGCAAAGTTTACACTTTTGGCCCAACCTTTAGAGCGGAAAATTCCAATACCCCACGCCATGCGGCGGAATTTTGGATGATAGAACCTGAAGCCGCTTTTATGGATTTGCAAGGAAATATGTCGCTTGGGGAAGGGCTTGTGCAACACGTGACTAAACACGTTATGGAACATTGCGAAGAAGATTTAGCACTGTTTAATAAATTTGTAGAACCTACTTTGCTCGACAGCCTCAAAGCCACCGTAGAAAAAGATTTTCAACGCATTTCCTACAGAGACGCCGTTAAACTGCTCCAAAATTGCGGAAAAGAATTTGAATACGCCGTTTCTTTTGGAACAGACTTACAAACGGAACACGAAAGATTCCTCGCAGAAGAATATTTCAAGTCCCCTGTTACTGTCCATGACTATCCTAAAGGAATTAAAGCCTTTTATATGCGTATGAATGACGATAACGAAACTGTCGCCGCAATGGATTTATTAGTGCCACGTATAGGCGAACTCGTGGGCGGAAGCCAAAGAGAAGAACGCCTCGACACGCTCACCAAAAGAATTATTGAACTGGGGCAAGACCCTGCCGATTTTTGGTGGTATCTAGATTTGCGCCGATTCGGCTCTGTACCGCATGCAGGCTTTGGGCTTGGCTTTGAACGTCTTGTCATGATGCTGACGGGTGTCTCTAATATTCGTGACGTTATCCCATTCCCAAGAACTGTGGGCTCTTTAGAATTCTAAGAGATATAATTATAAAAAGTATAATTAATTAAGCGTAAAACGCCTTGGTATTTTACACAAAGAAAGAGGGGAAAATTTCAATTTTCCCCTCTTTCTTTTAATGCTGTCTGCTGAGTATTTTTATTCCAATATTTCACGGACATTGGGTAGAAAACTCTCCACACAAGGACACGATGTCCTTGCCTTGCTGTTCCTTTGCGTCATTATTCGCTATACTTGTAAACGCAAACGGCTACGAGGCACGAGTAAATACGTAAATAGAGAGCTCAGATGGGGAGTTCAACTCCCCCAAAAAAACAAAAACTAAAACTAAACTAAATAAAAATACTTATTTAGGAAGCAACACAAGATCGTATAGATTTTGGCTTTGTTGGATCGTCTTTATGATTCGCATGTGGGTCAATAAGGCGAGTAGAGGTGACTTTATCTTGCGTAAAGAAGTCTATTCCACATCTGCCTTGAACTTTATTTGTGCCGAGCAATGAGCCCTTGATACCGCCAAAAGGCAAATAAGGATGCGGTGCACAAATACCAATATTAACACCAACCATACCCACATCAGCGTCACGGCTGAATTTTTCTGCATAGAATTGGTTTTGTGTAAATATGCAAGCGCCGTTACCAAATTCAGATTGTCCGATAAGCTCGAGGGCATCATCAAGGTCAGCAATTTTAATAGTAGCCACTAAAGGACCAAAAACTTCTGTGCTAAAAAGTGGGTTGCATGGGGTTACGTCTTTAATAATGGTAGGTGCAACGAAAAATCCGTTCTTATTCTTTTCAGGCAAAATAGGATTACGTCCGTCGAGAGCCAAGCTACATCCGCCACCATGATTAAGCGCTATATCCACAAAGCCTTTCACTTTTTCGGCGGCTTCTTTGGAAATGAGTGGCCCCATGAAAACATCGTCATCGAGAGCGTCACCATATTTAACTTTTTTTGCGGCTTCTATCATACGAGCTATCACTTCATCATAAAGTTCTGGAACAATAGCAACAATAGAACCAGCAAGACAACGCTGCCCAGCTGAACCAAAACAAGAAATGACATAATTTGAAATGAAGACATCAATATCAGCATCTTCCATAACTACCAACATATTCTTTGCACCACCAAGAAGCATAGAACGCTTGCAACCCTTTGCGCAACCTTCTGCAATTTTGATAGCGGTTGGTGTTGAACCTACAAGGCAAACACCAGAAATACGTGGGTCTTCATACCAAGAAGCTGGTACGTCACGATTTCCGTGAATAACATTCACAACGCCAGCAGGAAGTTTTGCTTCCTTGAAAATTTCGCACATGAACTGCATATATAAAGGAGACTGCGTTGATGGTTTGAAAATAAAGGTATTACCTGCCGCAATAGCAAAAGGTACAAACCAACCAAAAACAAGAGCAGGGAAATTGAAAGGCGCTACGCCACCAAAAACACCAAGGGACTGCTTTACAATTTTACCCGTAATCATACTGGAAATACCGTCTATAGTTTCCCCTTGAATAAGAGCAGGAGTGGTATTCGCCATTTCTAAAATTTCGATAACACGTTGAACTTCACCCCGTGCTTCTGCTATTTGTTTCGCTTGGTCAAGAGCAATAGCGTGGGCTATCTTCTCTTTATCTCGTATCATAAGTTCACGAATTGTATACACATAAGCAATTCTCTTACCAAGAGGAACTAAGCGCCATGTTTTATATGCTGCGCTTGCTGTGGCTATCGCCTCTTCACACTCCTCTTTTCCAGACATAGGAACTTCGCCAATAACTTCACCCGTTGATGGATTATACAAAGGAACTGTTTTTCCTTGCTTAAATTCTTGAAATTCACCATTGATAAAGTTTTTAATAAGAATCTTTTCCATTTCTATCACTCCATTTGGTTAAAGTAGTTATAGGGGTTCATTTGTGTGTTACATAAATCATACGCATATCAATACACGTTTGCTCTGTAAATAGTAATAAAACAATCCCAAAACTAAGAATATCGCAATTGAGACATTTTCAAAATTTATTACTATTTTTTCGTTTTGTCAAAGCCCGAAAGGTGACAAAAAAAAATTTTTCCGCTATTATATTTCTTCCTAGACAACTTGCTTGTAACAGCAAATTAAAATATAAGTACACCATGATACAAAAAAAGGAGACCAAACTATGGAAATGAAAGATATACGCAGTCTTGCCAAGGAACGTATGAAAGGCTTTTGCCGAGTTTGCAGTATTTGCGACGGAAAAGTTTGTGCAGGTGAAACACCAGGAATGGGCGGCTGTGGTACAGGTTCCACTTTCCACAACAACATAAGCGCCCTTAAAAACTGTCGTGTAAATATGCGTCTTATACACGATGTCAAAACTCCAAACACCGCTTGTTCTATTCTTGGACTTGAGCTTAGTTTGCCTGTTTTTGCTGCCCCCATTGGAGGAGTATCCTTTAATATGGGCGGTGCAATCACAGAAGAACAATATATAAACGCCATCATTAATGGCTGTAAAAGTTCTGGTATCATGGGCTGTACTGGCGATGGCGTACCACCCTTTATTTATGAATCAGGCTTCAAAGCGATAACAGCCGCAAGCGGGCACGGCATCCCCTTTATCAAACCTTGGGACAGCGCCGAGCTTGACGAAAAATTACAAAAAGCCTGTGACACAAATTCCAGTATCATTGGCATGGATATTGACGCAGCAGGCCTTATTACCCTTGCGAAAATGGGACGACCCGTTTCACCAAAATCACCTAAAGAACTCGCTCTGCTTGTGGAAAAAATTCATAAAATGGGTAAAAAATTCATACTAAAGGGCATCATGACTGAAGAAGACGCCATGGCAGCAGCGGAAGCTGGCTGCGATGCTATCGTTGTCTCCAATCACGGTGGCCGTGTACTTGACCACGCACCAGGGACTGCCGAAGTTCTTCCAGCCATCGCGGCCAAAGTGAAAAACAAAATAAGCATTATCGTTGACAGCGGTATTCGTGACGGAATCGATATCCTCAAAATGATAGCCCTCGGTGCAGACGCCGTTATGATCGGACGACCCTACAGCATAGCAGCCCTCGGCGGTGAAGAAGAAGCAGTGCACACCTACACAGAAACACTGCGTGGACAACTCACACAAGCTATGGTTCTCACTGGCTGTGCATCACTTAAAGATATAAACATGAGCGTTCTCAATATCGCAAAATAATGGGATTTTGGGGGGGAGTTTTTTTGATTCTTGGGAAGTTTTTTTGATTCTTGTTGTTGTTTGGGGTCTGGTGGGTTGTTGTTATTTTTTTTGTTTTTTTTGTGGGTGTGTT
>CAMQVJ010000085.1 GCA_947038175.1 uncultured Desulfovibrio sp. | reverse complement strand
GCATGGATTGCCACGTCACCCCTTTGGGCTTCCTCGCAATGACATTTCACGGTCTAAAGTAATCACATGGAATGACATTTCACGGTTTAAAGTAATTACAGGGAATGTGGAGACATCACAGGGTATATGGCGACAAACTACATACAACGAGAAATGTCATTGCGAGGAGCGTTAGCGACGTGGCAATCCATTCCATGCTTACTTCTTCAACGAGAAACGTAGTTTCTTTTAGCTTCCCCTTTGGTCAGGAGCTCGCACTTGCCGTTTACGAGGAACGAGTAAATACGGATAGCGACAGCATAGATGAGGGGTGACACCCCTCGTAATTGGGGTTCATAAGGGGCAGAAAGCCCCTTAAATAATATCAACCCGTCACGCAGTGACACCAATAACAACACCAATACCAACACCAACACCAATTAACGAATAAAAAAAAGTACGGATAATTCAACCCGTACTTTTTTTATTCATAGTTTTATAATATTATCCATCACATTTTCACAATATTATCATTATATTCTAATAATACTACCCACGGCGCAAATTATCAACGATACCGTTGAGTCTTTGAGCTAGTTGGGATAATTCGGCTGTTGCCTCGTTAGCACGTTGAGTACCTTGAGTAACCTCTCCCATGAGGCTATCCATTTCTTGTGTATTTTGAGTTATTTCGACTGTTGTCGCTACTTGTTCTTCGCTAGCAGAGGCAATGGAGCGTATTTCGGTTGCGGTGTTATCTGCTAATTTCTCAATATGCACGAGTGAATTGGATGCAGCTTCCACAACTTCAATAGAGCGGCTTACAAATTCAGAAGCTTCTTGCATGGCGCTCATATTGACTTGAGTGCTTTCTTGAATTGTTGTAATCGCCATATTTACTTGTTTTGTTGCGTCCATTGTTTTTTCTGCAAGTTTGCGAACTTCATCGGCAACAACTGCGAAGCCTCTCCCAGCTTCGCCAGCCCGGGCTGCTTCGATGGCGGCATTGAGAGCGAGCAAGTTTGTTTGGTCGGCTATATCACTAATAACATTCATGATAACATCGATGGATTCTGCGTGTACACTTAGGCCCTCAAGGCCTTTGCGCATGGCAAGACTTTGGGATTCAATTTTATTCATATTAGACATAACATTGGCCATGAGAGTTTTGCCTTGCAAAGCTTCCTTGTAGGTTTCATCTGCTAAATTCGCAGTGCGTACGCTACTTGATGCCACTTCTGCTACAACAGAATTCATTTCACCGATGGCGTTAACCGTATGGGTGACACGATCTCTTTGTACTTCTGTGATATCATTTGTTTTGCCAAGTTCTTGTACTAAATTGTCGGAAGCGGCGGAGAGTTGTTCAACGGCAGAGCCAATTTCTTCGGCTGTTTGGAGAACACCTTCACGGCGAGCAGAATCTGCTTTAGCTTTGGCTTGTTCTGCTTCTTTAATAGATTCGCGAGATATATTGAGAGATTCTTCTGCTTCTTTCATTTTGTCATTGGCAGTGCTAATGAGTTCGCCAAGTCGTTCCACCATGAAAAGTAAACTCTTATGGAGTAAGCCAAGTTCACCCTTAAACATGGATTCATCTCTAGGAATACCCTCAAAATCGCCATGGGCAACGTGTTCCGCAGCGTCAGCTAAAATCGCAACAGGTCTTGCAATGGAACGGGAAACCAACCAAGAAACACCAAATAAAACAAGAGAGAGAAGCACACCAATCTTGAAAATACTCATGGTAATTTCCATGGCAGCTGAAAAAACTTCCTCACGATCTTGTAGCATAATTAGAGTCCAACCGTCAGGAGTCACCGCTGCATTTGCGAGCCATTCTTTACCATTAAAATCTACTGTGCTAAAGGGAATATCCAATTGAGAATTACTAATAACTTGTGTAAGTCCTGCGGTAACATCATTAGGTAAATCAGTTATTTTTTTACCTAACCAACGATCTCTTTCTGGGATTTCTTTTCCTGAATTACGAGGATCACTCACCACCTGACCTAGCTTGTCAAGCATAATCATATAGCCTGTTCTACCAACGGTGACATTACTCAATTCTTGGTTGATACTCTCAAGGCTGATATCAATAGCAACTGCACCAGTGAAGGCTGTTTTGTCTATGTTAGAAATAGGAGTGGCAACCGTACAAACAACCTGACCAGAATCAGAAACATAGGCTTCTGTTATCATGGTATTTCCTGTTTCTAGGCTTTCCAAATACCAGGGGCGTGTGCTTGGGTTATAACCTGCAGATAATACTTCATCGGGTGATTGAACAATCCCACCCGCAGCGCTCACAGCATAAATAAGAGTATAGGCGGTAAAATGCGTACTCATTTCTGTTAAAGCGGTATAAATATCACGTTCTGGAAACGGTAATTTGTTCCCAATAGGTGTTACTTCTCCACCATCAATGTAGTTAGTTATGGTATCAACATTATCACGTAAAATAGGAGTTTCGCGTAGGAACTCCACGTTTGAGGTTGCAGTATCAAAAAACATTTGAACAAATGCTCCCATTCGATCAAGTTGCGCTCTGCTGCTTGTGATAAAGTTATTTGTAAGTGTCTTATTAATTTCATAAGAAACCATAACTGTCACACCTGAAATTGATAAGACAATAGCAAAAACTATTGCTAACATGATTCTTGTCCCAATACGCATAAATTCTCCTCGGATTTATAGAATGATCCGTGTTATCAAAAACAAAAACTAAAAACTACTGGGCTACACTGTGATGTTGTGGTTGATAAGTAGAAGCACATAAAATACTCAAAATAGCCATATCTAAAGTATTTTTTTCATATTATCTCTCACTCATAACGTATAATCGGAATAACTTTAAAAAGCTGTAGGGCTAGAGGAGATTAAAGCTTACAGCTCCAAGATGAACTCGTGTACACGTGTGTATATATTTATATCTAGAGTATCAATAATATTATTGTTTTTTGATGATGTTTTTATGTTTTCTAATGATTTATTTCTTATTTTTCTGCATCAATATTAACAAATCCAAAAATATCCATATCAAAAAGCCCTGATGCGGTGAGTTTGAGCCTTGGGATAACGGGTAAAGCCAAAAAGCTTAGCGTCATAAAAGCGTCTGCCTTATCCCATATGCCATAATGGGACTTTGCAAGCTCAAGGAGTTTTTCTAATTTACTGGCGACCACATCGCCGCTATCTTCGCTCATAAGCCCACCAAGGCAAAGCTCAAGTTTTGCAAGGACTTTGCCTTGACTTGTCATCGCAATACCGCCACCCATGGATTCAATGGTTTGCAAGGCGAGAAGCATATCCGCATCGTTATCACCTGCCACAACAATATTATGACTATCATGGGCTATACTGGTAGCTATTGCGCCATTTTGCAAACCGTATTGCTCGTGCAAAAGCCCAAGGCCTATTTTGCCCGTTCCCTTGTGTCGTTCCACAACCGCTATTTTCAAAATGCCCTTATTCTTGGCAAAATCAAAATTGCCGTTTTCGTCTATGCCTACCGCTTGTATGTCACATTCTGTGAAAAGAGAATGCGCACAAACCTTTATAAGGCGAGCCTTACCTGACGGGATAGCGATATCCAAATTTTTCGGCATCACAAAATTCATACTGGTGCGCATGGAGCTTGTGAGTTTTTCTAGGTTACCGTTCCTTTGATTGCTTTTTGCTTGCGTGTCGCAGGCTTGAGTGTCGTTGGCTTTATTATCACTTTGTTTTTTTGCTATCATTTTTCCATCTTCCGCCACTTTCTTTCCTTTAATAAAGACAGCATGGGGAATAAAATCTTCCAAAGAACGAACAAACATAAAGTTTGCATGCATTCCAACCGCAAGAGATCCCTTGTTTTCCAAACCATAACATTCCGCAATATTAAGGCTTGCCATACGAATAGCCTGAAGGGGTTCGATGCCTGCCCCTACTGCCATGCGCACATGGGTATTTATATGCCCACGTTTTACAATATCCGCGGCGTGTCTGTCATCGGTGCAAAAAAGACAATATTTATTATTGTAAGCGTTCACCGCAGGGAGTAAATTTAAAAGGTCATGGGCGGCTGAACCCTCACGCATCAAAACATACATGGCACGGCGCAAACGATCCTGCGCTTCTTCAACCTTTACGCACTCGTGATCCGTCTTTACGCCTGCTAAAATATAGGAATCGAGGGAACTACTATCTAAATTAGGACTATGGCCGTCCATTATTTTCCCGTGTCGCTTAGCAAGATTTATTTTGTCAACGACCTCTGCGTCTTGATTGATAACGCCAAATGCATTCATCATCTCGCCAAGCCCGAGAACTTTGTCATCACCCATAAGCTCGGCTAAATCATCAGCCAAAAGGCAGGCCCCTGCATCTTCAAAGGGCAAGGCAGGAACACAAGAAGGCAACATAATTCGCACATCAAGATCACTTGTTTTTGCGGAAGCCATCATAAAACGAATGCCGTCAAGACCTTGGACATTTGCAATTTCGTGCGGGTCAGCGATAACAGTATCTGTTCCAAAGGGAATGACAAGCTCTGCAAAATGAGCAGGGCTCAACATGGATGACTCAATATGTACATGGGCGTCCATGAAATTCGGCAGTATGTACGCACCCTCTGCATCAATAACCACATCAGCTTCTAAATTTTTATAACCAATAATAACACCCTCATGCACACAAAGCGAACCATGGAAAAATTCTCCGTTATAAAGATCTGCTATCTGCGCATTATCAATACGTAAGTTTGACCGTATTTTGCCTTGTGACGCTAAAAGAATATTTGCTGACTTTTCTATATTTGACATTTGTATACACCTTTTATATGGGGATTTTTTGTATTGGTTTATGTGCCAAATGAGGCAAATGGGGGGAGATTTCTTTCCCCATTTTTTTACTAAAATAAACGACTGCCGTACAGGAATGAATATGTATTATTGAGATTCTCTATTCTGATTCATTGCCTTAGGTAGAAGCTAAGAGAAAAGATATCTTATTTTTATTGGATTGAAAAGAAGCAAGGTTGAGAGAAAAAAAGAAGTATGAAATAAAAAGGAAAACAGTCAATAGAAAGGAAAACACTAAGAAGAAAGTACTTAATAAAAAGAACGTATTAAACAAAAAAAAGGGTTTACTTTTTCAAGTAAACCCTTCCGACCAAAATGGTCGGGACGACTGGATTCGAACCAACGACCCCCTGTTCCCAAAACAGGTGCGCTACCAAACTGCGCCACGTCCCGAAATCTTTAGAAATATATTATCGAGCTATCACACGAAAATCATTACGGCGATTAAGAGCCCAAACTTGATCCCCTGTACCCATAACGGCAGGGCGTTCTTTACCATAGCTAATGAGTTCTAATTGATTAGGACTTACACCTAAAAGAACCATGTATTCATAAGCTGCACGAGCACGACGTTCGCCGAGGGCTAAGTTATACTCTTGTGTTCCACGTTCATCGCAATGGCCTTCGATTCGTACACGAACACTAGGATATTGGCGCATGATAGCGGCTTTCTGGTTGAGAACATCACGATATTCAGGAGCAATATCGTATTTATTGAATTCAAAATAAATAATACCATCAGTAATCGTTTGTGCTGCAACATCAACGGCGGCTAATTGTGAATTAACACTAGCACCAGTATCGATTGGAGCACTCTTTTTTGCACATGCGGCGCTAAAAAGAACGACAAAACATAGCAAAGCAATTATTTTAAAGGATTTCATAATAACTCCTTTAGAGAAGGCTAAAAATTTGCTAGAAGAGACTGTGAATTTGCTTTTGTGGAGCAACAAGAACATATTTATAGGTTAATGGTCTTGCTGTCAAGAAAAAAAATAAGAAAACAAAAAAAAATGTGAATAAGGATATTTTTTTACCCATCTAAAGGAGAATTATAAAGAATGCATCTCTATTATGAGCAAGTAAATTGCATACTAATTTTCTTCTTATATATGTCCATTCTCTTTTTTGCCATGAAATATGATTAAGTAAAACAGTCTATTTGTTATCCGTCTCCTAGTAATTTCTAAATCGCTTTTCCTGTGAATACATTGGTAATGCTCGATGATTTTGAAAAAAGGATTGACTTAGAATGTGTTCGCATTTATGATAAAGTTGAAATGTTAGGATTTTTTGTTTCTGTCAACATTTAACATTCAACATTCAACACCCAACATTCACCCTTTAAAAGAGAGGTACTCATGAAAATTTGCAGAGTGATTTTAAGTTTGTTCACTATTCTTGCTTTATCTGCGCCAATGGCTCAAGCAGGCATGACAATAAAGCTTGCTCACCCTAATGTTCCTGCCCACCCAATGGGGCAAGGTTATGAACTTTTCAAGAAGGATTTGAAAGAGCGCTCAAATGGCTTTTTCGATGTTCAAATTTATGATAGTTCAAAATATGGTAACTTTGATGCTGTAGCTCAAGGCATTAGCATGGGTGTTTTGCAAATGGGTTCCGACGGAGTGAGTAATTTTTCTGTCTTCAATCCAAAACTTATGATGTTTGACATGCCTTTTGTTATCCCAAGTTATGAAGCGAGTGACCTTATTACTGATGGTCCTATCGGTCAAGAACTTGCAAAAGGACTTGAAGCAAATAATATCATTGGTTTAGGCTATATTGAAATTGGTTTTAAAAACATTTTCAGTGATCGTCCTATCCGTACTCTTGAAGATGCTAAAGATTTGAAGATTCGCTCTACTCACTCAAAAGCTCACATTGAACTTTTGCAATCTCTTGGCATGAACCCAACTCCTGTTGCTTGGGGTGAAGTTTACACTGCATTACAACAAGGCACAGTTGATGGTATTGACATCGATTTAAACCTTGCGTTTTTCAATAAGTTTCCTGAAATTACAAAGTACGTAACATTAACACGTAGTGTTTATGCTCCTCACCTTGTTATGGTTTCAAAGCCATTTTGGAACAAGCTCAACGAAGAGCAACAACAATGGATAAGAGAATCTTTCAAGGTCATGCAAACATTTGAGCGTGCAGAAGTTCGCAAAAATGAAGAAATGATTCTCAAAGAAATTATCGCTATGGGCGGAGAAGTTATTGAGCTTACTCCTGAAGAAAGAGAACGTTGGGTAAAGGCAAGCCAAAAGGCTGTTTTTGAAAAGTTCCCTGTGGAAATGAGCCCTGAAATTGTTAACGCCGTTCGTGAGACAATCAAGAAAAACAATATGTAAATAATATAAGCCTAACATTATATAGAGAGTGTTAGGCTTATACTATATTACCTCGGAGTTTTATGTTAAACACTCTTAATAAAACAGAAGGATTTATATCCTCTTTCTTTTTGGGATTGATGACTGTTGTTATTATCATACAAGTTATTTTTCGTTATTTTATATCCTATTCTTTGGCGTGGCCTGAAGAATTAGGACGTTATCTTTTTATAGCATCTGTTTATATTGGTGCAAGTTATGCTGAGCAGGAAGAGCGACATCTTGCTATCACTGTTATGAGAACTAATTGTGGTAAATGGTGCGCACGTTATATTCCTATTTTGGTGCAATTTGTGACCATTGCTTTTTCTCTTACCATGGCGGTATGGGGCTATAAAATGACTATGTTTATGTATAACTCTAATCAGCTTGCACCTGCGATCCAAATCCCTATGTATATAGCATATGCGGTGATTCCTTTTGGTATGGCAGCAATGGCGTTTAGGGCATTTATGAACCTCGTGAAATATATGAAGACTACTTTTTGCAAAAATGAACTTACAGTCTAAGGATGATGTTTATGGAATTACCTATTATACTTTCTGTCATAACATTAGTTTCGCTTCTCATTCTTAGTGTACCCATTGGGGTTGCGATTGGCTCTTGTGTTGCGGTTGCGGTTATTTCTGGTGGTTTACCTCCAGAATTTCTTATTCAAAAACTTTTTACCTCCATTGATTCTTTCCCTTTACTCGCTGTTCCTTTCTTTATTTTGGCAGGCGAAATTATGCAAAAGGGAAGTATGGCGCAAGCCCTTCTTAATATTTCACGCTGCTTAGTTGGGCATATTACGGGTGGTATGGCGCATGTTTCCATTCTCACGTGTATGTTTTATGGCTCTTTGAGTGGTTCAAGCCCTGCAACGGTTGCAGCGGTTGGTGGGATTATGATTCCTGCTATGGAAAAAGATGGCTATGATAAACCTTTTGCCACGGCTGTAAATACCGCTGGTGGTTGCTTAGGTGTTATGATTCCGCCTTCTGTTCCTCTTATTATTTATGGAACAACTGCCAACGTGTCTGTAGGTGATTTATTTATCGCTGGTATTATCCCTGGGATCTTTATCGGGATTCTACTTATGCTTCTTAGCTGGTTTTTAGCTAAAAAGAATAAATACGGACATATCACTCCAAAAGCACCTTTTGGCGAAACTTTAAAAGCTCTTAATGCTGCAAAGTATGCGCTTTTCGTTCCTATTATTGTGCTTGGCGGAATTTATGGTGGTATCACTACCCCCACAGAAGCGGGCGCTATCGCTGTTATTTACGCATTCATTGTGGAATGTTTCGTTTTGCGGACGCTTTCTGTTCGCAAAATTATCGACATTTTTAAGGGCGCAAGTATAACAAACGCTTCTATTTTCCTTGTTGTTGCTACTGCGACAGCTTTTGGACAAATTCTTTTGATTTACAATGTGCCTGATGTGCTTGTTTCTGCGCTTTCTGGCCTTGTTGGGAATCAAGTTCTTCTTCTTTTTGTTGTTGTGATATTCCTTATCATTATGGGAACTTTCATGGATGCGCTTGCGAATATTCTTATTCTTACTCCGCTTTTACAACCATTGCTCATTACTGCTGGTGTGGATATGACACATTTCGGTATTATTATGATTGTGGCTTGTGCGATTGGTTTTCTTACCCCTCCTGTGGGTGTGAACCTTTTTGTTGGTTGCGGTATATCTAAGATATCTATCGAAAGCCTTAGCTATGCAGTTCTTCCTTTTGTGGGAATCATGATTGTTGGCTTGTTTATTCTAACCTATGTTCCTATGATTTCACTTATATTATTATAACAAGTGTCATTATAAAGAGTATTAGAAAGGGTTCTGTTTATGGAAATAAAAAAAGGGACAGTGAAAATTGCACCTCTTATGCCAACGACTTTAGGTCTTGCAGGGCATAATGGGGTTGGGCATGCGGTGAGTCATTCTGGTTTTTTGCAAGATGATTCCCTTGGCTTTACAGGTGTTGTGAGATTCTTATCACAAGCGTGTCCCTTTAATTTGGTCATTTCAGCCATAAGCTTTGATAGCCATACCATTAATATAGAACTTGGAAAGACTGGTAATAAAGAGGGCTCTTGCGGAGTGGGGACTGCCTCCACTTCGCAAGCTCTTACCCATTATGAAAAGAAAATAATGGAAAAAGCTGTGGGGCAAACATATTTAACGCCTCAAGCGCTGACCTGTGAAATTTTTGGTAAAATATATGGGCATGGGGTGACTGAAAGCGCAACGGCGTTTAATCTCGCCTTATCCCGTGCGATTATTGACTCCATTCGGAAGAATTGGGGTGAAACTTTACATGCTTATGATAATGTGCCTGAAAGTTGTGGTGAATTTTTAGGGGGAGTTCTCTTCCTTGATGATTTACCTGTGAGCTGGCTCATTACCATAAACTCTTCCCCTGGGGGAGCTGGGCCAAACGAAGATTCTGAAGGCATGATTCCCATTGGTAATAAAGGAAAACTCATTGCAGATCTTGGCATGAATGCTATTCCCGTGCTTATTTTGGAATCCCATGCATACGTGCCTGCGTTCAAAGATAAGATAGAAAAAAATGAATACCTTGTTCGCTGGAATGAAGAGATAGATAACCCTTCTGTGGGAAAATCTCTCGTAAAAGCCTTGGAAACATTGCAGCTTCCTTATCAAGTTGATGACAAGGCGTATGCGAGAAATGATAGCCTTGAAAAAGAAACTCAGCGTGTGGGAAATGCCATTGCTGATCTTGGTCAGCAATACGCTAAAGCGGCTACTTCTGCGCAAAAAGTGCGACTAGCTGCGGAACTTTCTCGCCTTATTGCACAAGACGTGGGTGGCAGTATTTTTATGAGCTCGGCTCTTTTTAAACTTGTCGCTGGTGGTGGGCTTTGGCCTGGTCAATCCGCCGTTCTTTCGGTGCTTACTTGCAAGAATGAAATTGATAAAAATCACGTGACTAGAGTGTCAGAAGAAGAACTCTCTGATTTTACACGAATTATTTCTCATGCCCTTGTTTATTTATATGAAGATAAAGAGGCGGCGCTCTCTTTTGTGAAAACAAGAGATCTCAATATGAGCCCTGATGAATTGCTCACGCTTGCAGGGGCAGTGTAAAGCGAATAAGAAAGATTTCATGTTTCCAAATACAAAATAAAGTTAGATGCAAAAGCCTGTTACAATGTAACGGGCTTTTTTGGGCTTTGCGGGGTTTTGTACGAAGGGTATTTACTGTTGTTGAGGTGTGACGGTCTATATTCTCTTTATAAAAGGCATGGATTGCCACGTCACCCCTTCGGGCTTCCTCGCAATGACATTTCACG
>CAMQVJ010000084.1 GCA_947038175.1 uncultured Desulfovibrio sp. | reverse complement strand
ATGCAAAGCACTATACTGGCAGAAATAAAGGCAGACCTTACTAAAAAGCAAAACGTGACCATAAACGCCGACATTCCATCTATCCATTTAGCAACGTGGAGCAAAGCGCTCTTCAATAACGACGCACTCGCAGGCGATGCTACAGTAAAAACAAAACTAAACTTCCCTCTTCAAAAGCCGATAAGCAATATAAATGGAAGTGGAGATATTCAACTTTCTTCCGTTCATGTAAAAACAAGGCTTTTACCCATTATTGCAAGTGTCTTACAAACAAATAAAATCAAATCAAGTGATTTTCTATTTGCAAAAGGACATATTCCCTTCACAATAAAAACAAGCGTAGCTCACCTTAAAAATGCCTATATCTCTGCAAAAGATTTTAATATACATGCAACTGGGGATATTTATTTAGAAACCCAAAATGTGAACCTAGAAGCTCAAGTAGAAGTAGCGAAGAAAGTTTCTATACCTGTAAGTATACAGGGCCACGTAAGTGATCCGAAAGTGAAAATCAGTGCAGCTAATCCCCTAAAAACTCTTGATAACTTACTGAACCTCACTATTAAAAATCATTCCGATGCAAAGTCAGCAAAAGACTTATTAAATACACTCAATAACCTTTTCAATAAATAAACACCTCTATGCAAGCGTCTAAATACAAGTTATATTGTAAGAAAGAACAAGAAACCAATTCTATATATGATTGTTTTTTCCTCGGAGGAAAATCATGGATGATTATCTAAAACAAGCGCTCGAAATTGTAAAAGCACAAGCTTCCGTTCGCATCATGTCAGAAGAGGAAATAACCTCCATGGTGCGTGGGCTTTCCTACAGTCTAAGGCACTTAGAAGACACACCTAAGCCACCCGAAGAACAAAAGCCACCCACAATAACTCCGACAAAATCCATAAAAGAAAAAAGTATCACCTGCCTTGAATGTGGAAAAAGTTTTAAGATTATAACAAAAAAACACCTCGCCACACATAATCTCGACCCAGAAACATATCGAGAAAAATGGGGAATCAAAAAATCAACCCCCCTCATTTGTAAAGAACTGCAAAGAGATCGACGTAAAAAAATGCGAGAAATGAAACTGTGGGAAAAAAGAAGCAGCACAGCAACAGAACGACGTAACGCACAATAAAAAACAAAACCCATAAAAAACCTTGACATCTCTATGCACAAAAGGTAAAAAACAAATCACGCCGGGATGGTGGAATTGGTAGACGCAGCGGACTCAAAATCCGCCGAGTGCAAGCTCTTGCGAGTTCAAGTCTCGCTCCCGGTACCAAATTTATTATGACGATCTCCAAATCCCCTTTTAGGAATTCCTAAGAGGGGATTTTTTGTGCTTCAAATTCAAGTGATGCTAAATGAAGCAACAGCAAAGTAAACGCATAAAACATAACAGAATTTTCAAAGAAAGCTCTCCTAAATCCAACTTGACTTAGAGGGCTAGTAGTATAGGATAATTTGAAATGTCCTATAAATTATATAGGGATAATAGCTTACTCGTAGAAATCAATATAAAAACCATATTATACTCATATTGCAAATATCATGAACACAATGTTAAATACCACTCATACAGATACACATTCTCCTACCGTTGCGACTGTTTCCCCGCAAGCAAAAAAAGACTACACTCCTAAGTTTTCTGTTATAATATCTGTTTATAATACAGAAGATTATCTGAGTGAGTGTTTATCGAGCGTCGTAAGTCAAACTCTTAAAGAAATTGAAATTATTTGCGTTAATGATGGCTCAACCGATGCTAGTCTTGAAATTTTACAATCTTATCAGCAAGATGATGAGCGTATTACTATTATCAATCAAGAGAACCAAGGATTAGCATGCTCCCGTAATAACGCATTAGCTATTGCTAAAGGAGAGTATATTTCTTTCGTTGACGCTGATGATTGGATAAAAAATGACGCACTAGAAATCTTATATAAACATTCGATTAAATATAATGCGGATATGACCATGCTTGGGGGGACAAATTATAATAATACAACAAAAGACTTTGAAATAAATACGTATTATTCTTTTCAGTATTTGCCAGAAGATTGGGATAAAGAAAGATTCGACTATCACGATTGCAAAGACTTTATAACCCAAATGGCTGTTTCATCCTGTCTGACAATATATAAGAATAAATTTCTGCACGAAAATAAAATATCATGGATAAATAGAAAAATAGTTTATGAAGATAATCTATTTTTTGCTGAGGCTCTGTTTAAAGCAAAAACTATGACTTTCATAAAAGACACATTATATTTTAGAAGAATACACTCTGAATCTATTACACAAAACAATCGCAAACACTTAAAAGACTTCCTTATTATATCTAAACTACTTATAGATTTTTTATCGGAACTAAATGCGAGCAATAGCATCTTCAATCAATATAAAAATGTATATTCTAATTTGTTAATCGAAAGATATTTAGATTTAGAAACTTATGAAAAAATCAAGTATTTATATAATTTCAAGAATACATACAACTCCATTGCCATAAAACATGTTTCTTACATAAAAATCATAAAGAAGTATATTGTGCGCCCTGCTATAAAGAATATATCAACCCTCATTAGTAAATCTTAAAAGTTAAGAGAGTATCTCCCCATGGCGGGAGGGCACAAGGCATAGATGAAACAGCAATATTAAAGTAGATATACTCCTTGACAGATTAAACCTTACTCATATTTCCTTTTTTCAGCACTATTTTTAGCCCACACAATATCGCGATTTTATTATTATCTTCCCTTGTTACACTAAAAAGTCTCTTCATAAAACGAGAAAACGATTTACTCGGATACGTGTTAACACTCTCCTCTATGGCAACAATGTCAAAATATCGTTCATCGAGGATATCAAGGAAAGCTTTATGTAGTTTTAGAGATATCTTTTTATTATGTTTTCGTACGTAAAAAAATACGGTATTTGTACAGTTGCAATAGTCCTGAGCTAGAGCATCCTTATATTCAGATAATAAGCCTAGTTTTTCATAGTAAAGGTAAATATCTTTAAAGAGGAGAAAAAGAACTAACAACATATGGGGTGAGAGTTTTTGACTTATACTCACTAGAGAATCTGCGTGGCGAAGATAAAAATAAAGACGTTCATTGCAATAATAGGCAAACTGTGAATGGGCACAGTATTTGTAGAAAAAAAGAAGATCTGTCCCTCGGGGACTAGAGTTAAAGCGTATTTTATTTTCTTCAATTATGCTCTTTCTAAATACTTTATTCCAAACCTCATGTGATACGTATCTAGCTAATATCTCATTTACTTTTTGCTTTCCATTTATGTTTTTTCTATGGAGCATTTCATAATGTTTAATATCGCTTAAAAATTCTTCATCATTTGTGACACCTTGCACACCACAACAAAAATAAGAAAGAGACGCATCCTTATTCATTTCTAAAATGGCATATTCAGCGAATTTCTCATCAATCCAGTCGTCAGAATCTATAAAAGAAATTAAAGGCGCGTGCATATATTCCAAGCCACAGTTCCGAGCAGACGCCCCTCCTCCATTTTCTTTATCAACGATAGATATACGAGCATCTCGCTTGGCATACTCTCTTAGAATTTCTAGTGAATTATCAGTAGAGCCATCGTTTACACAAATAAGCTCGAAATTTTTATGAGTTTGATTCAGTATGCTATCCAAACACTTAGGTAAAAAAATCGCCCTATTATAGATAGGAACAATAAAAGAAATATCAGGAACTTGCGCTTCCTCTTTTTCGTATTCTCTTGCAGGAGTGTAGGATTTAAATTGGTCTCTCGTCTTATCTTCCCCGTAATTTGGGAAATATTTTCTTTGAATTTTATCGATTTTGCGGAGAGCTTTTTCTTTCTTCTTATTGTTTTTTTCTTTCATTACTGGCTCTTACCATAAAATATATTTATACGTTACAGGTAGTTATTTATACAGTTCTCGTTAACTGCTTGGGTTTACCAAATCATTTGCAAACCATGTATGAGCAACAAACTACGTTATTCCTCAAAAAATTTAGCCGTTTTATTTTAATCTCTTATGTACGCCCTATATTAGTTCTCAAGCTTCCTATTACATTGTAAGTACTATTCTAATTTAGGATTTATGAGTATTCAATACGATGCCCTTTGATATTTCATAAGAAGTAAGCCCTACTTAATATCTAATTTACATACCGCTATTAGCCAGAGCTCATATACCAACAACTTCACTTATGTATATACACAAGCCACTTATTTTATGAAAGATATAAAAGTTTAAACATATCGAAAGTATACTCAAAATAATTTAAATTGCAAATTATTTAAACTAATAGATTATAAATGCATAAGAACGTCTTTATTTGTTATCTAAAGACCTTGTACACACACCCCGCTTTCATACTTAAAGAGGTATTTTTTATTATAAAAAGTGTCCAGCAATATGGACACAGAAAAAGACATGTCCATAAACACAGACACTTTCTTTTGAGATATCTATTCACATAAAACCGCTCATAGAATATTTATTCCTTACTTCTCAATGCCTTATTGATAATTTTGCATAATTAGACACAAAATTTTTCCCATTGGCACGAAGCTTGCTTTATAGTCTATATCTGCATCAACAAAGAAGCATGAGCAAAAACCTTGTGTCACCTTTTATGAAAAGTAAAAAAGAAAGTTTCAAAAGAAATATCAACTTTTTAAGGAGATTCTATGACAAAAGTTAAAACAGAACAATGTTGCACCCTACCTGAAGACGAAGGTCTCAATCGTCAAGCACGAAAGAATACTTTATTTTTTCTACTTGCGATTGCTGTATTTCTTCTCATCACTTTTTTACCTAGCCCACCCCCATTACAAAATGGAGCGGAGAGTATTTACCTCACAGGTCAAGCAAAAATAGTTATTGCCGCGCTCTGTTTTGCGGTGGTTTTATGGATGACAGAAGCAATCCCATTCCCTGTCACCTCCATTTTGCTCATACTTATTTTACACGCTGCCAACATCGCATCGTTTAAAGAGCTTGCGCAACTTGGTTTTGGTAGTAATGTACTGCTCTTTCTCATGGGTGCAATGGGGCTTTCGTCTGCGATGACGGCGTCAGGTCTTGCTAAAAGATTTATGCTTTTCCTTCTTTCAAAAGTAGGACGCAGAACCGACTATATTGTTTTAGCTTTTATGACAGCAGGAACACTCACTTCCATGTGGGTAACAGATATGGCAGTTGCTGCAATGCTTCTTCCTCTTGGTATGAGCATTCTAAATGATTGTGATTGCAAACCTTTGCAAAGTAATTTTGGTAGAAGCCTTATGATTGGTATTGTTTGGGGCGCACTTATTGGCGGCACAGCAACTCCTTCTGGTTGTGGACCAAACGTACTTGCCATGCAATACGTAAGAGATATGGCAGGTATGAATGTAAGCTTTGCTGACTGGATGATTGTTGGCGTACCTGGCGCTATGCTCATGCTCCCTCTTGGTTGGTTTTGTCTTATGAAGATATTCCCACCAGAGTTCAAAGAAATTCCGACAAGTTTAGATAGCATAAAAGCTGAACTCACAGAACTTGGCCCATTAGATATTCGTGAAAAAAAGACTCTTGTTGTCTTCCTTACCATGGTGACTTTATGGCTTGGTGGTCCAACTTTCGGCGCACTTTTAGGATTCCCTCTTCCTGAAGCCTATGTTGCTTTTGGTGGTTTCGCTCTTCTTTTCCTCCCTGGATTACGAGTTTTCCCTGATTGGGAAGAAGCTTCTAAGTGTATTAGTTGGGGTGGTTTAGTACTTATTGCTGGCGGTATCGCAGCAGGTATGATGCTTTCAAAGACAGGCGCAGCACGCTATATAGCATGGGGACTTCTCGCAGATATTGGCACGCTACACCCTATTATCCGTGTTCTTGCCGTTATCTGTTTAGTTGAAGTTCTTAAGATATTCTTCTCAAGTAATAGCGTAACAGGTGCAGTTGTTGTTCCTCTTATTATTGCTCTTGCTCAAGAAACGGGCGTCAACCCATGGGTACTTGCTGGCCCTGCTGGTATAGCTACAAGTATGGCATTTATCATGGTGACTTCAAGTCCAACTAACGTTATACCTTATTCCTCGGGCTATTTTAGTATTCCCGACTTTGCCAAAGCGGGTGTAGCCATGACCATTATCGCCGTTCTGAGTGTTACCGCCTCCGTCGCTATATTTGGTCGCTATGCTCAAATGAATATTTGGTAAAACCTGTAGTACGAAATAATTCCCACAAACATAAATAAATACTAAACACAGAGGAAAGATATGAAAACCATTGATGAACAACTCGCATTAGCTAAAAAAGCGCAATTACAAATTGATAATTACAGCCAAGAACAAGTAGACGAAATGTGTCTCGCTATTGGTTGGGAAGTTTACAAAGATGACAATATCGAGAAACTCGCAAAAATGGCAGTTGAAGAAACAGCCTTCGGCAACGTAGAAAGCAAAATAATCAAGCATAAGCGCAAAGTGGGCGGCGTACTTTATGACATCAAAGGTGTCAAAAGTGTCGGTCTCATGGAGCGCAACGAAGAAACAGGCATTTCAAAATACGCAAAGCCTGTAGGCGTAGTTTGTGGGATTTTACCTGCAACCAACCCAACCGCCACTTGCGGTGGTAAAGCCATCAGCATATTGAAAGGCAGAAACGCCGTTATTTTCAAGCCCAGCTCAAGAGCCCTTGAAGCTACAAGAGAAACCATCAATATGATGCGTGAAGGCTTGAAAAAAGTCGGAGCGCCCATGGATTTGATTCAAATTCTTGAAGATCCAAGCCGTGATGGTATTGCAGAACTTATGCAAAAAAGTGATATTGTCGTCGCAACAGGAAGCGGGCAAGTTGTGCGTGCTGCGTACTCAAGCGGAACACCTTCCTACGGTGTTGGGCAAGGCAACGCAGTCGCCATTATAGCGGAAGATGCAAAAGTAAAGGACGCCGCTAAAATGATTTGCGCAAGTAAATATTTTGACTACGCAACTTCTTGCTCTTCTGAAAACTCCGTCATTCCTTTAGAATGTATTTATGATGAATTCATGAAGGAAATGCAAGCCAATGATTGCTTCCTCGTCACAGGTGAAGACAGAGAAAAACTCAAGAACACCATGTGGCAAGTAAACGCAAAAGGCAAACTCGCTCTCAATCAAGATATTATTGCGAAGTCCGTTCAACATATCGCAAAGCTTGCAGGAATCACCGTTCCTGACACAGCGAAAATCATTCTCGTTGAAGGCACACAGCCCATATACGAAGATAAATTCTATGATGAAAAAATATCCCCAGTTCTCACCGTTTATAAAGCGAAAGACTTTCAAGACGCCTATCGCATTCTCGTTGAACTCACAGACAAAGTGGGTCGAGGACATTCCTGCGGTATTCACACCTTCAAAAAAGAATACATCGAATTCCTTGGCAACAACATGAAGACAAGCCGTGTCACCGTGCGCCAACCAATGTCCGCAGGCAACGGTGGACACCCTGCCAACAGAATGCCCTCCACCGCTACCCTTGGCTGCGGAACATGGGGCGGAAACAGCACAACGGAAAATGTCCACTGGAAACACTTTATCAATATCACATGGGTCAACGAACCTGTAGACGCATGGACTTTCTCCGATGAAGACATGTGGGGCGAATTTTGGAAGAAAAACGGTAAATAAAGATTAAGATGCCTTCGGCGACCAAAGGAGGTGACCCCCTTTGGAAACCCCATCGTGTTTTGTATTTACTAGCGAAGCTAGTAAACGCAAAACATGGGTATTCAAAATCTTCTATTAGCTCCCGTTAACTCTGACAGAAACATTAAAGAACCAAACGCCCCCCATTAAAGTTTTTAGGAAAGATGGGGGTTTGGGGGAAGAAAAGCCCTTTTTGAAAAAAGGGTTTTCTTCCCCCAACAAAAAAAAAGAAAAAAAGAAAAGAAAATAAAATAAAAATAAAAGAGGATAATATGAACGTATTTGAGTATCAGGCAAAAGAAGCATTTCGGGATAACGGAATTCCCACACCTAGGGGTGTCGTTATAAAAAGCATAGAAGAGGTAGAGAGTGCGGTGAATGAGATAAGCCTTCCTTGCGTTATCAAGTCACAAATTTTACGTGGTGGCCGTGGGAAATTGGGTCTTATTAAGTTTGTAAAGACAATGGAAGAAGCGCAGAAAGTGGCTAAGGAATTATTCGCTTCTGAGTATAATGTGCAAATACTTCTCATTGAAGAAGCGGTACAAATGGATAAAGAAGTTTACCTTGCTGTCACTGTTGACCCTGTGACATCGAAGGCTATGTTTATCGCTTGCGCTGAGGGCGGAGTTGAGATTGAGATTTTAGCAAAAGAGACCCCAGAAAAGCTTATCACTGTGCAGGTAGATTTGGCGGAGGGGCTTGGTGCGTATCACATTAATAATCTTATTTTCGGTCTTGGATTAACGGGAGATATTGCGAAACAATTTGGCGCAATGGCTCGTAATCTTTATAAAACATTCCGTGCTTGTGACGCTAACCTAGCTGAAATCAATCCTGTTTTCATCACAAAAGACGAAAAGGTTATTGCTGGCGACGGCAAGCTGATAATCGATGATAATTCTATTCCACGTCAGCCAAAATTCCCTCTTATGCGTGAATATTTTGATACTCAAGTTGAATATGAAGCCAACGTAGAGGGTCTGCCTTTCTTGCAGTTTGACGGTGATATCTGCCTCATGTGTGCAGGCGCTGGCCTTACTACCACAGTGTATGACCTTGTGAGTGATTTTGGTGGAACAGTAGCAACATACGCAGAATTTGGTGGCCCAAACTACACAAAAGCTGTACGCACCATGGAATTAGTTTTGCAACATCCAAGTAAGGTTATTCTTGTTATTACTTTTGGTACAATTGCTCGTGCTGACGTTATGGCTCAAGGACTTGTGGACGCTATCAAGATTCACAAACCGTCCATTCCTATAGTCACATGTATTCGTGGCACAGGTGAAGAAGAGGCTTTCAAAATTCTTCGTGACGCAGGCATTGAACCACTTACAAACACAGAAGAAGCAGTGCAACGTGCAGTTGATATTGCGGCAGGGAGAGTATAATGAGTATTTTCATCAATAAAGAATCTAAGGTAATTGTGCAAGGTGTGACAGGCAAAGAAGGCGCTTTCTGGACACAACACATGAAAGCAATGGGTACAAATGTTGTTTTCGGTGTGACCCCTGGAAAAGAGGGACAAAACGTTGATGGAATCCCTGTTTATCACAGTGTTCGCCGTGGTATTCAAGATCATCAAGCGGAAGTATCTATGCTGTTTGTACCTCCAAAATTCGTGAAAGACGCCGTTTTTGAAGCCCTTGATGCGGGTATTACTAAAATTTGTACCATAGCTGATGGTATCCCTCTGCATGAATCCCTCGAAATCAGAAAAGCCGCCCTTTCTTGTGGTGCTATGGTTATCGGTGGCAACACTTCTGGGCTTATCTCTATAGGTGAAGCCATGCTTGGAACAATCCCCTACTGGATTGAACGAGTATACAAAAAAGGTAATATCGGCGTTATGACACGCAGTGGCTCGCTCACCAACGAAGTGACCGCAGAAATCGTAGGCGGTGGCTTTGGTGTGACAACACTTATCGGCGTCGGCGGTGACCCCGTTCCAGGTACTCGCTTTGCTGAACTCCTTCCTATGTATGAAGCTGACCCAGAAACCAAAGGCGTCGTTATCATCGGCGAACTTGGCGGAACAATGGAAGAAGAAGTGGCAGACGCCATGGAAGATAAAATATTCACAAAGCCACTCGTCGCCTTCATGGGTGGACGAAACGCTCCTGAAGGAAAACGCATGGGACACGCTGGCGCCATCGTCAGTGGTGGCCGTGGCACAGTGAAAGGCAAAACCGCCGCCATCGAAAAAGCAGGCGGCAAAGTCGCAAAACGCCCAAGCGAAGTCCCTACGCTTTTACATGAGTTTTTTGGATAAAAAGGAAATTGTTTATTTTGTTTGTTTGTTTATTGGATTGTTTTTTTGGGGGAAGCTTCGCTTCCCCCAAACCCCCATCACCAAAGGGCATGATGCCCTTTGGAATCCTCGTTATAAAGTTTTTTTACCTTTTAAGTTACTGCCTTTAGGGCTTTTTTTTTGCCTTTTTTTGGGCTTTTGGGGCTTTGGGGGCTTTCGGGTAATGAGGACTGCGGTATTTTGGGCGCTTGCCGATAGCTTCCGTGCTTGGCGTGGGCTTTGGTGTGTGGCATACGCCACGACATGAGGAAAGGCATTTAAGATTGTTTTATTGATACCTTTATGTTTTTGCCTTTTTTTGGGCTTTTGGGTGATGGTGACTGCGATAGTTTTGGTGCTTGCCGATAGCTTCCGTACTTGGCGTGGGCTTTGGTGTGTGGCATACGCCACGACATGAGGAAAGGCATTTAAGATTGTTTTATTGATACCTTTATGTTTTTGCCTTTTTTTGGGCTTTTGGGACTGCGGAGGTTTGGTGCTTTGGGGGCTTTCGGGTAATGAGGACTGCGGTATTTTGGGCGCTTGCCGATAGCTTCCGTGCTTGGCGTGGGCTTTGGTGTGTGGCATACGCCACGACATGAGGAAAGGCATTTAA
>CAMQVJ010000083.1 GCA_947038175.1 uncultured Desulfovibrio sp. | reverse complement strand
ATAGGTGTTTCTAAAAGTCTATCTTTCAATCGACCAACCCAAGCATGGTCAACTTCTAGTCGTTCACTTTGATAGTTCGCATTCAACTTAGAACGAATAGGCTCAATAGTTGAATATGGCAAACAGACAAGCATGGACCCCATGGAGTTATCAAGCTCAACTTCATAGGTAATAACAACAACAACATCACTAGGAGGAACAATTGTCGCAAACTGTGGGTTAATTTCAGAACGAATCAGTTCCAGTTTAACATCATGCACAGGGTGCCAAGATTCCGCCATAACTTCAAGGGCAATACGAATAACACGGTCAATAATTGCTTGTTCAATACGGGTAAATTCACGACCTTCAACTTTTGGTTGAGAGCCAGCACCACCAAAAACGTTTTCCACAAGAGAAAAAACAAGGCGTGCATCTACAATAATAAGCGCATTACCTCGTAAAGGTTCCATCTTAAATATATTGATACTTGTTGGCACAGGCAAAGAACGCATAAATTCGCCAAACTTTGTCATGTCAATGGATACGGGGGAAAGCTCTACCCTTTTACGAATAGTATTTGTAAGAGCATTAGTACAAAGCCTTGCGAAACGATCATTGATAATTTCAAGAACAGGCATACGCCCACGAATAATTCTATCTTGGTTCGCAAGGTCAAAATTTATTACACCATCACTATCCTCGTCTATCTCTTCATCTAAATCGACCTCTCCACCGGAGAGCCCGTTAAGAAGAGCATCAACTTCATCTTGCGCAAGAAATTTATTCATTTAAAGCCTCTTCATATTATAAACATTATTCGAATTGTATAGTGCAATGAAAACATGGTCAATAAAAAGAATAAATAAAAAACTTTTTACACACTTATTCCTTAAAACGCACGCTTATATTTTTTAATAAAAACTGTATATACACTCTAAAATATAAAAACACTGTGCCTATATCCATGGATATAGGCAGAAAAAACACATAATTCTATATGGATAGTAATTAAAAACAATTACACAACAAGGTCAACGGAACGCTCGCTTGGTCTACCCTCTTTTTTGGGTGCTGGTGCATCCTCAGAACTAGATTCTTGCTGAGGCTCATCAGAACTCCTTGCTTTTTTGCTACTTGTAGAGCCTTCAAAACTGCTAGTACCGCTAGAACCTTCTGCGCCCTCTGTGTTTTCTGATACTGTTTCTGTACCTTCTGCACTGTCTTCGATGAGTTCTTCTGTTGGATTCTCTGCGGCTTTTGCTTTTGCTTCCATAGAGAGATTGATATTGTCAAAAACAGAACCAAAAGATTTATCTACGTCTTTCTTTTGTTCAGATTCCATCATGCTTTCTGCATAAGCAAGAGCTTTCTGTTCACCTCCAGCAGAAGATGACGTACCATAAAGCATTTTTGCTGTATCAAGAATCGAAGTCATGGCATTCTGTGGCGGATTATTATTTGAAATATTCATAATTAAGCTCCCATTCTTATGGTCTTTTATACGTAAAAGATATAAAATTCAAGGTACTATTTATAATCGACAAAAATATAAGATACTTTAGGGCTTTCATACATATAATAAAGGATATTTTGCTTACATCATAGAATAAAAGATATAAAAATCTGCTTTTCACTCTTAACATATACTTAATATTTAAAAATAAGTCTTGCTAAATGTACCTTGTACAAGCTACAAAAACGTATCGTGTTGATAGAAAGATAATCGAGTTTGAACTTGGGCAAAACCTAAAAGAACAACTTGATACAAAAGAATTGTTAATATTTGAAATAATAAGAATTTCCAATTATAATATAAGGCATACCATGAATTACCCATTTTTCACAAAAGTAGACCCCTTTGTCATGCAAGGGCTTTCGCAAATAAATAACATTCTTTACAAAATACTTCCTATGAACACGTCGCAAAGGCGTGATTTACCCTACGCATGTAAGGATTTATCTGAAGAACTTACAACAGATAGAGACGCATTATCCCGCCCATACTGGAGTAGCCCTCGATTCATGAGTGCCTACATGCATTACTTTTTGCCTTGGAATATCATTCGTTTATCACGATTATTCCCTGCACTCAATTTTGGTAAAAACCCAGCAGAGCCACTTATTGTTGATTTGGGTTCAGGTCCATTGACCCTTCCTATTGCCCTTTGGCTCTCTAGAAAAGATTTACGTCAAAAACCTGTGACTATTGTGTGCACGGATATCGCGCCACAACCCTTAAACTTGGGCAGAACCTTGTTTGAAGAATTAAGAAAAGAGATGGATCCTAAGTCTGAATGGAAAGTGCATACATTGCGCACACCTCTTTTCAAAGCATTAAAAGAAGTGCGTGGTAATCCTTGGCTTATCACAATGGGCAATGTTTTGAATGAAGGGGAAGAAAAAAAAGCACACCCTATTCAAAAGCAAATTGATCAAATCGTCATCGACGCGAAAAATATTCTGCGTCAGGACGGGAAAATTTTTGCCGTAGAACCTGGCACACGCCAAGGGGCAAGAGTTCTCTCTTTACTACGTCAAAGCGCAACACAATTTACACCAGAAATTGAAGAAGACTATTATGAGGATGTCTTTGGTGATGACGAAGACTTTGAAGATGAAGCCAATCCTTATACCTCAGCATCACAGAATCAAAATACCAACGAAAACGCCAGCGCTTATAATGCTCATAGCGATGATACCGATAACGCTGACGATGAAGATTATGAAGATGACGACGATTATGACGAAGACGACGATACCCCAACCGAAGCGCCTTTTATTGCGCTAAGCCCTTGCCCTCATAACGAGGAATGCCCTCTTTCTGGACATAGCCGTCAAGGTTCAAGGTCAAGCTCTGCATGGTGTCACTTTAATAGTCCTGCTGATTATGTTCCAAGTAACTTACGTCAACTTTCTCAACGTGCTGGAATGGATAAAGAATCTATTAGCTTATCTTTCTTATACCTTGCCGTCCGCACGGAAGGAGAAAGAATTATTCGAGCAGAAAAAGCCCACCTTGGTGATTTGTCGGATAAAGCCCGTGTTATATCAGAAGCCTTCCCTATTCAACGCTTTAAAGGCAGAGCTCGTTATGCTTGTCATGAAACAGGCTTGCTTCTTTTAGTGGATAGTGTTCCCCTACCTACTGCCTCCCTTTGTGATGTTATTATACCGCAACCTATCACAAAAGATATGAAGTCAAGCGCAACTTTCGCTATTCCTGTTCCAACAGAACAGAATGTTTCTCCGTATCTAAACGATTATGAGGGGTATGCGCAGTTCAATAAAAGCACTCCTTATAATACTCCTCGAAATAATAGAGACGGAGAAAGAGGCGCAGACTCTAGAAATCGTAACGATAGCCGAAGCGACAACCGAGGCGACAACAGAAATCGCAACGACAGAAACGAAAGCCGAGGCAACAACAGAAGCGACAACCGAAATCGCAACGACAGAAACGAAAGTCGGGGCGACAATCGAAATCGCAACGACAGAAACGAAAGTCGAGGCGACAATCAAAATCGTAATGATAACAGAAATGATACCCGTTTCAGAGATGATAGCCGAGGTGACAACCGAGGCGACAACCGAAATCGCAACGACAGAAACGAAAGTCGAGGCGACAATCGAAGCCGTAATGATAATAGAAACGATACCCGTTTCAGAGATGATACCCGAAGCGACAACCGAAGCGATAACAGAAATCGCAACGACAGAAACGATAACCGAAGCGACAACAGAAATCGCAATGATAACAGAAATGATACCCGTTTCAGAGATGATACCCGAGGCGATAACCGTAGCGACAACCGAAGCGATAACAGAAATCGCAACGACAGAAACGAAAGCCGAGGCGACAACAGAAGCCCTAATGATAATCGTAATGAAAGAAAAATTTCTTATCATGAGCAGCAAAGCAGGGAAAATCATAGAGAAAAGAGAAGATAGGCATCTCTATTAAGCCACTGACTAAAGTGATTGCATTGTGTAAGCTTCGATGTTATTCTGTTCAGTGAAGAAAGCATGTATGTTATTAAACTATTCATTTTACTATAAATAGGATATATTTTGTGAGTAACAGTATTATACTACTTATTGTTTTAGCTGTTCTAGGTCTCATTGCCTTTTTGTTTTTACGGAAAAATGAGAAGAATGAATCCCCAGAAAAACTTTTAGCAGATTTGTCAAAAGAAGATAAAGAACTCTTTGATTTGGCAATGAATCCCAAAAATGTGCCACACACGTTCATCTACGCTCTAACAACGTGCCAGCACTGTAGAAAAACAAGGGCCTTACTGGAAGAAAATAATGTTCCTTTTACCCTTATCAATATTGATACGTACCCTCAATCTTTGAATAAAGAATTATCCGATAAAGTCAGAGAATACAACCCACGTGGCTCGTTTCCAACCATTCACTTAACAAATGGTCAGATTATAACCGGCTACCGTGAAAACTCCATTAAGGAGGCACTCATCAATGACCCCGATAGAACTTCTTGAGCAAATAAAAATTAAGGCAGAAAAAAAAGGCGTTTTCTTACACGCAGATAAAGAACACTGCCTCGATACAGCGGAAAACTTGCTTAAAAATAAAGCAAGATATGGCTATATGAGCTGTCCTTGTCGTCTCGCTAAAGACAACGTAAAACAAGACACTGATATTATATGCCCATGCAGCTATTGCGTTGAAGATATCAAAGAACAAGGTGCGTGTTTTTGTGTGTTTCTGGTCTCAGAAGAACATAAAGACGATGAAAAATTCTTTCCAGAAATTGATGACCGTCGCCCGCTCGAGCAGTGCTAGAACGAACACGACTTAGTCTGCTCCTTCAATAAGGTATCCCCTTAGAGAAGCAAGTAATGATGATGGACGATAGAAACGGTTTTAGAAAACGCTTCTATCTCTATTTATAACATCAGTATAATGGAAAATAGACGAATAATGTTGAGAAAGTGAACCCTTACTTTCTGTTTGGTGTGAGGTTTTTCAAACATTACCGCTTTTGATAATTTATAAATAAAGTAATTCTTTATAGCGAATAAGTTTATATTTATTAAATTGAAAGGATATTCAGTGGAAAAAGAACATAAAGTCCTCATTGCGAATCGTGGGGAAATTGCTGTGCGTATCATTCAAGCCTGTCATAAACTAGGCTTGAGTTTTGTTGCCGTTTATACAGCAGAAGACGCTCATTCAGGGCACGTTGCGCTTGCTAAAGAACTTGGAGATTCCAAAAGTTTATACCGTATTTCTTCCTATCATGACGCCAACGAACTTCTCAGTATAGCAGACGCTGCAAACGCTACGGCCATCCACCCAGGTTATGGGTTTTTTGCAGAAGATTTTCGTTTTGCTCGTCGTGTCACAGAACGTGATAGACCTCTTATTTTTATCGGGCCATCATGGCGTGTTATTCGTGAGCTTGGCGATAAGATTAATACAAAGCGCCTTGCAAGAAGTCTTGATATTCCTACTGTTCCAGGCTCCGACAAGCCTATTTATGATGAAGCTGAAGCTGAAAAAGTGGCTCGTTCTCTTTTTGAATTTCAAGTACACCAAGGAGTTGAAAAACCTCTTGTACTTGTCAAGGCATCTGCTGGCGGCGGCGGAATGGGGATTGAGGAAGTTTACGATATTGACCTTTTTCGCTCTGTTTACCGTCGTATTCGTAACTATGCTATGCGTCAATTTAAAGACGACGGTGTTCTTATTGAACAACGTATTAAGAATTTTAATCACCTTGAAGTGCAAGTCCTTTGTGATCGTGCTGGGAAAAATCCTGTGCATTTTGGAACACGAAATTGTTCCATACAATCCACAGGCCTTCAAAAACGTGTGGAAATCGCACCAGGTTTTGATCCAAGTTCCATAACATATCCCTTTGATGCCCAAAAAGTAATGGATGATATCACAGAATATTCCATCACCCTTGCTCGCAAGGTAAATTACGATAGCGTTGGCACATGGGAATGGATTGTGACTAAGGATGGACATCCTTTCCTTATGGAAGTTAACACACGTATTCAGGTTGAAAATGGTGTATCTGCTGCCATATCTCGTATAAAAGGCAAGGCAGATGTTGATCTTATTGCAGAGCAAATCCGTTGTGGTCTTGGTGATCCTTTAGGGTACACGCAAAGTGATATCACTTTTGATGGTATTGGTATTGAATACCGAATTATTGCAGAAGATACGGAACAAAACTTCACGCCTTGGGTTGGTAATATTGATAATTTCTCATGGAATCATACTCCTTGGCTGAATATGCATACCCATTTACCTCAAATTACTAAAGAAAATCCATACACTATTCCGACTGAGTTTGACCCTAACCTTGCCCTTGGCATTATTTGGGGAACTGACCTTGAAAACGTGAAGGAACGCGGAAAAGAGTTTTTGAATGCTCTTTCTATTACTGGATACAATGGACAAAGTTCAACTTTAAAGTCCAATATACCTTTCCTCCTCAAAAATACTGATCGTATTTTGCGATTCTAATGAGAACACTATGGAACTGGCAAAAAATTTACAACAGCTTACTGAACGCCTCAATTATATCCGTGACATTTTTGGTGGTAAACACCAAGATGACATCAATCTTTTAAGCTCACGCCTAGAAGAATTTAGACATAATATAGAAACTCAAGCAAATATTAATTTTGATGAGGGGCTGACCACTTTAGAAGATCTTTTCTTTTTTATGGAAGCCAAGCTTGAAAACAAGCTTACCCCTATGGATAATGTGCGCATTGTACGTCATCCACAACGTATTTGTTTAAGAGATATTTTAGAAAACGTATACGATAACTACACAGAAATTGGTGGACAAGATGAGCATACCAATGACCCTGCTGTGCTTATTGCTCGTGCCTATATCACAAGAAAGCGTGGTAAAAAGTCTTATAATCAATCTGTTATGGTTATTGGGCATGAAAAAGGCCACGGTGAAGAATTTCGTAATGGTGGATCAGCTAAGCCTTGGGGTAATGCCAAAGCCTTGCATTATATGCATGTTGCTGAAATTGAAGGCATTCCTATACACTCCTACATTTTTACACCTGGTGGCGATCCTGTTGAAGATTATCCTGGTGCAGGGCAACAAATCGCAAAAAATATCTATAAAATGGCAGGCCTTTCTGTTCCTGTTGTTGCTCTTTTTTCAGAGGGCGGTTCTGGTGGGGCAGAAGCTTTGTCTTTAGCAGACAAAAGACTTATGCTTTCCCATGGATATTATTCAGTTATATCACCAGAAGGTGCTGCCGCTATTGAAGGTCGTCTCAAGCGAGGAGAAAGAGCCAGTGCCGAACTTATTGAAAATTGCGCTGCTAATCTAAAACTCACAGCAAAAGACAATCTCAGTTTTGGCTATATCGACCAAGTATTACAAGAACCTACGCTTGGAGCTCGCCCTTATCACTTTGATTTTTTCCGCACTATTCGCCAAGAAATCATTCGTGCGACAGACGAAATTGTTTTAAATACAAAAGGTTTTTCTCTTTTTAGAATAAATCAGTTACGGCGTTTACGTGACACTGAAACAAACCTAGACGATACCTATATCAATTGGCATTTACCAAAATCTTTGCGCAGTGACCTTGTAGAGAACAGACAAAACAAATTTTTGCGTATGTCTAAAGGTTCTTTCATCAACCGTCAAAGTATGTTAGGTGCTCTTTCTGATGCATGGACAGAACAATGGCGTGAAGTATATAACCGATTGGTTTATGACTTTTTCCACCGTTATCGCCGTACCTATACTAACTTCCTAGAAGAAGCCACCGCAGAATGGGAAACCATAAAAACACGTGCTAAAAAACCGTTCAAAAGTGCTTATAATAAAGTGCGAAGAATTGATACGACGGCACAGCAAGAACTCACATCACTTTCTAAGTGGGATAGAGCTGACGAGCGTGGCGGTTGGAATTGGGTAAGCACAAGAGCAAAAGAAGACAAATCAGTTACTTGCCCTAATGCTAAAACCCATGGTTGTTTGGATTTATGGACACCTGATTTATATAATGAATTTGCGGGTGTTTGTACCACATGTGGGCACCATTTCAGTATGGAATATCAGTGGCTTATGTATAACTGTTTTGATGTGAATTCCCTTTATGAATTCAACTCAGAATGGGAAGCAGGAAATCCACTAGACTTCCCTACTCTTGACCAAAGAATTAAAGACGCTCAAGAAAAAACGGGGCTCAAGTCAGGCTGTATCACATTTGAAGCACGTATTGACAATATTAAAAATGTTGTTGCTGTTTTAGTTGCTCCTTTTCGTGGTGGATCTGTAGGTGCAGCAGAAGGCGCAAAGCTTATCTCTGCTATTGATAGAGCTCGCCGTAAGCGTTATCCTCTTATCATATATTCCCATGGAACAGCAGGTATTCGCATTCAAGAAGGAACTCACGGCGTTATCCAAATGCCACGAGTAACCATTGCTATCCGTCGCTATATACGCGCGGGGGGCTTGTATCTTGTTGTTTATGATACCCATTCTTTTGGTGGGCCTGTGGCGAGCTTTCTTGGTTGTGCTCACTACCAATTCGCTATTCGTTCCTCTAATCTTGGCTTTGCTGGCCCTACTGTTATTAAAAATACAACAGGTATCGACGTTGCACCTGATCACCATAATTGCTATAAAGCGCTTTCCCGTGGACATATTCATGGGGTATGGGACAGACGTGATATACGTATGAATGTCAAACAAGCGTTGCTCACTATGGGCGGACGTAACCTCTACTACAGATAGGTCACAACATGCTTAATATAAGTTCTATTTTAGAAGAAATCAAAAAAACTCCTTATACGGATTTAAGTGTTCGAGCTCCACATACAGGAACTCTAGTATTTACTGATATAAATGAGGGTGATAGTGTTAACTCATCCAGTGGGCAATGGCAAGAAATCCCTGGCACTAAAATTGCGACAATCACAAGAGAAAAAAATCCAAAGCCAATTCTTGCTACTCAAAAAGGTTTTTTACAAAAACTGCACATGAAGTATAATAATTCTTTTGTGGAGGCTGGCGTAGAAATTGCTGTTTTGCGTCACTTCCTTTCTAAGCAAGAGGTTGTACATATTTTATTGCAAAAAGCTCTACACCTTTTTAATGCACCAGAAAGAGCGAAGTATTATTTTGCTCCTGATATTGATAAAAAACTCAAAATATCTGGACATAAAAATATCACGGTAACAGACGGTATGGATTTATTTATTGTTTCACGTATGAAACGAGAAATCCCCCTCGCTTACCATGGCCCTGAAGGCCTGATTTATGAAGTATATTTTGAACAAAATCAGAATGTTGATGCAGGCAAACCCCTTATTGGAATTTGCCCCCCCGATCAACTTTCAATTATTGAAGATGTTATTAGCCGTGTCTACCACGAATGGCAAGAACAAGAATAATATAAAAAAGCCACCCGTTTTGGGTGGCTTTTTTTATTTGTGTTATCTAAGTTCATTTAGATATCTAAATTCGCTCAATTGTCTCAATCCAAATAAGGCTCGCTTGTCTGCCACAGTTTTTATCAAAGCGATACGAGAAAAAATCATTATTCATTGTTGCTGTGCATAAATCTATAGAAAAAAGATTCTTTTCTTTTAGGCCTGCTTGCATTAGTTGGAATTTAGTGAGCGCCCATAAATTCATACACTTATTCTCTTTATTATAGAAATCCCTAAAATCCTCACTCCAGTCTTTCTCAAAATCCGTGAACTCTGCTTTGTTTGGCCCAAGACTTGGCCCACGCACTGCAAATAAATCTTTTGATCTAAGTTTATATTGCTCACAAAATTTTTCTATTGCCGTTGTGGGAAAATGCACACGATTGCCACGCCACCCTGCGTGCAAAGCCATAATATGCCCGCCATCCTTATGGGCGACTAAAATAGATTGACAATCCGCTGTCTTAATAAGGAGAGCTTTGTCTTTTTCGTTACTTGCAAAACCGTCCGCTTCTGTTTGAACCACTTCATCACAAGAGACGACATGAGGATTAAACACCATAATATCAGAATGAATTTGTTTTAATTCTGAAAATTGTTCAATACCTAATTTTGCTTGCATGTTCTTTCGATTCTGAACAACTTTTGTAAAATCATCCACGACAGTGAAAGAAATATTTCCATCTAAATTTCTCTCTTGAGACGGATTTTTAGTATTCTTTATTCTTTCACTAACATCACTCGCCATAGGTTGAGTTGAAAGAATTTCTTCCTGAAGGTTTATTACAGAAGGAAATTGAGGACGCACTTGAAAAGCGCAATGAACTTGCGGTAAACCTGAAAATTGAAAAGGTATATATTGAAAAGGCATAACAACTCCATTTTATGAATCTTACTTTATCCCCAATATATGAAAAAAGAAAGTTTTTAATACATCATTTATTACTTCTGCACGTTATTCCAATTTATTTTTTTGGGGGAGTTGAACTCCCCATCTAAGCTCTCTATTTACGTATTTACTCGTGCCTCGTAAACGTAAATGACGGTGTCACCCTTTGGGTAGGCAAGCCCCCACATTATCTGTTCTGGTAAACTTTGCTTATAAGAAACACATAATGTAGAGGCTTTGCTTCCCAAACCCACCGACAAAGAAGCTGATTCCCTTTAAAAACCCATAAATTGCGTTTTTTTTACAAACAAAGTTTGTAAAAAAAACTGATGAGGGGGGATGGGGGAAATCATTTCCCCCAAAAAAAATAATAAAGAAGAAGAAGAAGAAGAAGAAGAAGAAGAAGAAGAAGAAGAAGAAGAAGAAGAAA
>CAMQVJ010000082.1 GCA_947038175.1 uncultured Desulfovibrio sp. | reverse complement strand
CTTCCTGAAAAAACATATGGCTCATATATCCCTTATTCTAGGCTATTCCAATTTGAGAGACTTTGCTCATCGAATACCTGAAAACCTCATATTTTAGTGTTTTTTGTAAACAGCGTTTACGAAAAACACTTAATGTGGGGACGAGGGGGAGTTCAACTCCCCCTCAAAAAAAACTCTCCCTGAAAAACTCCAAAAAAAAGCCCACCAAGGTGGGCATGTCTCATAAATCAGAGAAAGATTGTGTAGAAAGCTATTGAGGAATGATATTAGCGGAAGCACTTTGTCCTATGCGAGAAAAATCCGTACTAAGCAGAACGTAGAGAGCTTTACTTTTTAGGCGTTCTGCTGGTAAAATAACGGCTTGATATTCTGCATTTGCTTTATCTGTATTTTGCATTGCGGCGTTTTTATTTTTAAAGACGCTTGCATGCGGTAAATCCTGACTTTTGTAGTAAATAAGCACAATATTTTCAGGAACAATCCAGGGCTTAGCTGGCAAATTGATAGAAATATCTGTAGGCTTATCATTGCGAAATACTTTCCCTTCTTCAGAGCGGAGAACATCGCCAGGGAGGGCTATCACTGTTCCAAGAGCTTCTTCATAGTTGGAGTCAATAAAAACAACAGAATCTTGTACTCGTAGGTATTGGAAAGTAGAGTCTTTTTGTACAACGATAACTTCATTCTTCTCAAAATCTAAATACGCATTCTTTGTCACAAAAAAGCCAACGGGAACATTGCTGAGCATAACAATAACAAACACAAGTAAGATGAGATGGCAAGAAATCCAAAAACCTTGATCCTTTGTCACGTCATAGACACTCACCCCTTGAGATGCATAATGCAAACCAAGGAAAAAGGTGAAAATCCAAAGAAAAGCCTGAAAAAAAAGAAAAATAAGAGATGCCGTGGGAAAATAAACAAGAGGTGTGTAAACAAGCGCTAAAGTTGAGCAAGCCAAAAGGAGCATAAACATCACAGCTACTTTTTCTTTTCGAACATAAACAAGCGAAAAGGTAGGGAGAATAATTCCCATAATCGCTGCACATATAAGGCTTTTTTTAATCTTTTTTTCCATAACCTATCCTTTCACAAATACATAAAACAAAAATCTTAAGAATCAGAACCTTTCAATCGCTCGCTATCATTCGCTTTTGTTCCATGCCCTTGGACAATTTTACCACCAGCGGGAAGATCTCGGGTCAGCCACACATTGCCACCGATAACAGAAGCCTTACCGATAGTCACACGTCCTAAAATAGACGCTCCAGCGTAAACAGTAACTTCATCTTCTAAAATAGGATGCCTTGCTATTCCTTTAACCAAAGTGCCATCATCCGCTTTATCAAAAGACAAAGCACCTAATGTCACACCTTGATACAAACGACAACTCGCACCAATAATACAAGTTTCACCGATAACAACACCTGTTCCGTGGTCAATAAAAAAGCGCTCACCAATACTTGCACCAGGATGAATATCAATACCTGTATGCGAATGCGCCATTTCTGAAACCATGCGTGGAATAATAGGAACTTTCAATTTATACAATTCGTGAGCAATACGGTGATGCGTCATGGCAAGCATGGAAGGATAACAGAAAATAGCTTCACCTGGGCTAATCGCAGCAGGATCGCCTTCATAAGCGGCTTGGGCATCAAGTAAGAGAAGACGACGTATTTCAGGAAGTTTTGCCATAAAACGCATGGCTATTTCCATAGAAGCGCCTTCACAGGAGCGGCATTCACTTGCATAATCAACATTAGCAAAACAACCGCCACGCCTAATCTGCTCCGCAAGCATGCGATAAATGGAATCTAAGTTCGCTGTCACATGGTAGCCGACAGACTCCACATGAATGCGAGACGGCCCAAAATAACCAGGGAAAACAATAGCCTTTATACGGCTAATTATTTCCTCTAATTTTTCAGGAGACGGCATGGGAGCATCACAAAGAGTTTTATGTAGTACAAGATCAAGAGCGTCTTGATTACAAAGTTCTTTCGCTATATCATCTATACCAGGGACATGAAGAGCCTTTAATATTTTCATAAAAACACCTTTATTTAGAACAAAATGCTATTATTTTTTTCAACAAAACGTATTTTGTTTTTTGCCTTCGTATTCTAGTACTAAAAGACGATATAGACAAGAAAAAAGAGGAAAGAAATCCCTAAAAGCATTTATGCTTATCCTAAAAAAAAAGCCTTGCTCAAAATGAACAAGGCTTTTTTTATCAATTTATTTCTTTTTTAGAAGAAAAGGAAAGTTACAAGCAAGAAGGTTGGGCAAAGAATACCAACAGACCAAAGCATATAACCAAAGAAGCTAGGCATCTTCACACCACTATTTTCGGCAATAGAACGCACCATGAAGTTAGGCGCATTACCGATATAAGTAATCGCTCCCATGAACACAGCACCAGCTGAAATAGCAACAAGAGTTCCTGCACTAGCCATAAGCTCTTCTGCATTACCACCTGCGGTACTAAAGAATACCAAATAGGTTGGTGCGTTATCAAGAAACGCAGAAAGTGCGCCAGTAAGCCAGAAATAAGCAGCGTTTACTGGATCACCGTTAACATCACTAACTAAGCGAACAAGCTCAGCAAGTTCGCCATTGACGCCCGCTTTAAGAATAACAAGCGCAGGCACCATGCTGAGGAAAATACCGATGAAAAGTTTCGCAACTTCTGCAATAGGTTCCCAAGAGAAGTCATTAAGTCTTCTACATTCTTGGCTTGTAAACTTCCAAGAAAGGGCAACAACAACAAGCAAAAGAACATCACGCACAATATTTTGGATTTGAATCTCAAAACCATAAAAAGGCACTCCGCCAGCTTTCCAAGATCCGCTCATAAGAACAAGACCAATAACACAAGCAACAAAAACAAGGTTGATTTTACCATCAAGACCAAATTTCTCAGGTGTGCCAGTCATTTCAGGAACAGGACGGCCTTCTTTTGCATAAAGAACTGTGTCAATAACAAAGAACAGCCCAAGAAGAAGAGCAGAAATAAACATGGTCATAGTGAGAAGATGTGTTGTTGTCCAGAAAAAGGAAACACCTTTCAAGAAACCAAGAAAAAGTGGTGGATCACCAAGAGGAGTCAAAGAACCACCAATATTAGCAACCAAGAAAATGAAGAATACTATTTGGTGAATTTTAAACTTACGATGAGCGTTAGCACGAAGTAAAGGACGAATAAGAAGCATCGCTGCGCCTGTTGTACCAATCCAGCTCGCAATAAGAGTACCAAAAGCAAGAATGCCAAGGTTTACGAGAGGTGTCCCTACAAGGCTACCTTTTAAACGAATACCACCCGCTGCAGTAAAAAGAGCGAGTAGCAAAATGATAAAAGGAAGGTATTCAAGCATAACTGTTTCAACAGCATAAAAACTTGTGACTGGGAAGCCAAAGTAGAATGTTGCTGGAACAAGGAAGGCTAGCGCCCAAAAGCCAGAAACCTTGCCATAATGATGATGCCAAAAATGAGGAAGAGCCAAAGGCATGATGGCTATAGACAATAGCATACATACAAAAGGTATTATCCAAATAAGAGATAAATCAGAAGGTAAAGCAGGATGGTGTGCCCCAGCGGCCATTGCGCTCACTGGTGCAAACAGACATACCAATAATGGTAATAAGAAACGTAACTTAGGCATTGATTGCTCCTTTAAATTTTCTTATAAAGCTACAAAGATGTATCACTAAAACACCTTAAGGGCAAGAAAATAAAACAAAAAGCCATTAATATACGTATTATTCCAATTTGTTTTTTGGGGAGGCTCTGCCTCCCATACCCTCCGCCTAAGGGATTGAATCCCTTAGGAAACCCCATGCTCTATGGTTTTTATAAACACGTTAACAAAGAATTATGTCTATGAGTTTTCCAAGCACCCGAACATGTATCAAATTTTGATGTATACAAAAGCCTTTGCTTTTTTGGTGAACCTTTATAGAAAATGAACCATCTTTTAAAAGGATTATCTCTTATTCTCGTATACGCCTAATATGCGGAAACCATGACAAATACCACGAATATTTTCCAACAATTCAAGCTCTTGGTATAAATCAGCATGGGCATCTGCAAAAAATCGATATTGCCACGCATCTTCTTTTAGTCTTTGGTATAAAGGGCGAGATTCAAGCTTACTCAAGTTCACAGACGCCCCGTGCAATAAGGATAATATTTCGGATAAAGCGCCTGCCTTATCTGGCAAACAAAAGGTGCAAGAGGTTTTAGGGTTCTTACTACTTATTGCGCAGTCCATTTTAATATCATCATCATGGGTAATGACGACAAAACGAGTGGTATTATTTTTGTCCTGTGCTATGTCTTTTGCTAAAACATGGAGAATAGAAGACGGGGCTATAGAAGACGGGGCTTCCTGCAATAAATCAAGTTGCGCCAATTTCTCATGCCCAATAACAGCCGTATTTGTTTCACACAAAGCTCTTTTTGCGGCATGGGCGGTGGAGGTCATTTCGGTAAGTTGCGCATGGGGCATATTTTTTTTCAGCCATGCATGACTTTGCATAAGCGCTTGCGGATGAGAAAAAACCTCTGTAATGGCACTCAAGTCTTTTTGCGTAGAAAGTAAGCTCTGACATATATGGCTATAATGTTCCGCTATAATTTTAACAGGATAGGTATCAAAAAGATCTAAACATTGCCCCACACTGCCTTGCTGAGAATTTTCAATAGGTATAATTCCAAAATGAGATTCTCGCTTATAAACACTTTCAAAAACTTCTGTAAAATCTGCACAGGGAAGAAAACACGTCGATTCCCCAAAAACTTCCTTGCTTGCAAAATGGGAGAATGTCCCAAAAGGCCCTAAAAAACTGACCTTAAGTGTTTCTTGCAAACTGCGAGAACAAGAAAAAATCTCTCTCCATATGGCTTGAATATGTTCATTGCTAAGCGAGCAAACTTCTATCGTACTTTCTTTTGAATTATTTTTGAGCGTATCATTAAGAATATATAAGCGCTCAAGCACTTCTTTTTCCCTTTCAGGACGAAAAGTTATCGAGCCTTTTTTTGCCACGGCTACAGCTTTTGAAAGCCCTGCTCTTTTTTGTAATAAATGGAGAATTTCCTCATCTATACTATTTATATTTCCCCTAAGGGCAGCGAGGAGATTCTTATCTTCATTCTCTTGATTTTGTTCTCTATTTTTCATTATATATCTCTTTCGCTTTTACGTCTGTTCACATACGCTTTTATTTCTTGCTCACACACGCTTTACATCTATTCACATACGCTTTTATTTTTATTCACGAGCGCTTTACATCTATTCACATACGCTTTTATTTTTATTCACGAGCGCTTTTACTTTCTAAAATCACTCGACAATATTTTCTTCAACCCGCATGCCAAAATGCCTGCCTGCTGTGTCCGTATGGCATAAAATTTCGTCGCCTTCTTGTAGATTTACAACGCTCACGGCTTTCCCGTCCACAGAAACAAGGCGAATAGTTTCAGCATTTTGCAAAAACACAGAGCCCGTTTTTCCAGATTCTGTTATGGCTTCAATAAGAAGCATAGGGCGTACTTCCACTTTAACCCGACCGATAAGCGCTTTTTCACAGTTACCGTCAGCATTAACAATAAGGACTTCATCACCTGAATTAAGCTCTTCTAGATACGCAGTTTTATCGTTTGGCATCATAGCATAGCAATGAACAGCGCCAGCATTCACCCTAAAAGGTCTTGCATTCACATAATTATTAGACTCGGTTTCTGCATGCACAAGAAAAGTAAAAGCAGAAGAGTTACCAGTGAGCATACCTTGTCCACTACTTAAAAGAGACATGGTATCCACACAAACTCGATGCCCAAGCCCCACAGGCCTAACGCAAGTCACCTTCGCTTTCTCAAGCGGAAGTTTTCCTACTTTGGCAGTGCTTAATGCTATAATATCTCGCAATCTCGGAAGAGCATCTGCATTAAGCAGGAGGCAGTTCACCCCTTTTTCTAAAATCCCTAAGGCAAGCTTTGCTTCGTCTAGGCTACTCACTTCAAGGCATACTTTCTCTGCTATATCTGCTTGAGCGAGTAAATTCTCCACGGGGATAATTTCCCAACCCTTTGCAAGCACGAGCATCTTTTTTGAAGATTTCCGCAAAGTATCTGCAAAATGAATCTCATCTTTTTTTTCTTCAAAAAGAACTCGTTCCATTTGAGAGCTGCCCACAAATTCACATCTTGCGAGGCCCTCCACTTCCGCAAGGTGCGCATCATCAACAATAACGCCCGTCACTCCCGTTTCAAGGGCAAGCAAAACCATATCTTTATCAAAAGGTTTCACTTCCACATATATTCTATGGCTCATTATTTATCTCCCATGAAATCAAGAGCTTCCTTCAAATCCCAATTTTCATGCACAATGCCACGAAGCGCCTTAAGCAGTTCTTTGCGGTGTGGGTGTTGAAAAACATTACGCCCGACAGACAGCCCCGCCCCGCCCGCTTTCAAGGAATCATGCACCATTTGCAAAAAGTCTTTCGTAGAATCCATTTTAGCCCCGCCAGCGATAACAACAGGAACACAGCAAGATTCTACCACATGAGCAAAGCTATCAATATCACCAGTATAAGGAACTTTTACAACATCCGCACCAAGCTCAACCCCTACTCGTGCGCAGTGTGCAACAAGGTCAGCATCAAAACTATCAGCGATTTTAGGCCCACGCCCATACATCATAGCAAGCAGTGGCATACCCCAACGCTCGGCAGATTCGGAAACTTCCCCCATCTGCGAAAGCATATCACATTCCCTTGCATCACCTAAATTCACATGCACAGAAACAGCATCCGCTCCAAGGCGAATCGCTTCCTCTACCTTCGCCACCAATACTTTAGAATTTGCATAAGGTGATAAATCCGTAGAAGCAGACAAATGCACAATAAGTCCAAGGTCTTTCCCCGTGTTTCTATGCCCACAATGCACAATTCCCTTATGCATCAAGATAGCATCTGCACCACCGGCCGCCATGTCTCCCACAGCTTCACGCATATTTTCAATGCCCGTAACAGGGCCAATAGAAACCCCATGATCCATAGGAACAATTATACAACGCTTTGTTTCTCGATTAATAATGCGCTCTAAACGTATCTTTTTACCAACTTGCATATCAAATTCCACCCTTTATATAGTTTTCTTTTTCTTTTTTCTTTTTTTCTTTTTTTCTTTTCTAGGGGGAGTTGAACTCCCCATCTGAGCTCTCTATTTACGTATTTACTCGTGCCTCGTAAACGTAAACGACTGTGTCGCCCGTTGGGTAGGCTAACCCCCACATTATGTGTTTCTTGTAAACTTTGTTTACAAGAAACACTAAAATATGAGATTCCAGTCACCCTACGGTCGGTATACACATTTGCGTTTACAAGCATAGCGAGTACTTACGCAAAGGGACAGCAATCCAAGGATATATCCCTAAAACCTCTTTACCCAAAAAACTATCCACTTTCTCAAATATTCTTCACCCTGCAGGGAATGAGACATATGCTTTTTCAGGAGGGGGGTATGGGGGGGAACCTCATTTTGTGCTACAAAATGGGGTTCCCCCAATAAAACTAAACTCTCAAAAACTAATCCTAAAAACAAAAACTAATCCAAAAAAAAACCACGGAACTTTTAGTACCGTGGTTTTTTTGAATTATGTAATAGTCAAGACTAAACGCAATCCCCATATCCACAGGCACAGTCATTGTAATAGCTAAAGAAACCAAAATATTGGCTAGCGCTAAATGAGTTGTGTTGTGTGTAAGATTGCATGGAGTTTTGTCCTTTTTTCTTTATCTGCGTTTAAAATGCATACACAAATAACTTTTGTCAAGCATTTTATTTTTACAAGTTATATTTGAGGTTCCCAAAGGACATCATGTCCTTTGGTGGAGAGTCTGAGAGGCAAAGCCTTTCAGGTTAGAAGAAGAAAAGGCAAAGCCTCTCGCTCGCATTAGAATAAATCTTATCTTGATTCTATCATTTCCACAGGTTCGCTTAGGAGGAAGTCGCCATGGTCTATCCATTCTTTGAGTTTTTGAGCAACTTCAAGTGACATCACATAGGAGGTAAGTGGGTGAGTTTCCACTTGTTTGCCGTCAACTTCTATAGAGCCGCTGCGTAATTCTTGGTATGTTGCGTGTTTTAATATGCGAGGGCTCATGTTTTGATAATCTGAAGAATAATCTTTCACGGGCATATCAATGTCGCAATCGTCAACGCCTGTAAAGGCTGCTATTTCGGCATTGAGTATAGGAATAGGAATACCTACGCCGACACAAAGCGTCACGCCATAGCCATAAAAAGAATTACCACGCACATAGCGAGCGTCCATTTTCTTCAAATCACCTTTGAGCATAAGCGTACCTGAGGCAGACATGGGAACGCCTTTTTCATTGCGTTTAGGTTCAACCACGTGTTGAGTGCCTGCTCCAATAACGTAGCCTACGCCGCCACCCAAGAAAATGCGTGTGCCTAGCCCAATGGTTTTAAGATAAGGGTCATTGAATAAAGGGGAAAGATTGCCTGCGGTTGCGTAGTTACAATTTTGCATACGGGGTTTTAGAGGGCCCATATACGTATATTTAATTTTATCAGAAACATTCACTGCTGCATTATAATTTTGGTAGCAATTTCGGGGGTTAAGCATTTGAGCATGTTTGAGGTCTGCGAGGGTGATTTCCTTTACAAAGCCAGGGTTAGGATAACAATCCGTCACATAGGATTCACAGCGAAGAGTCACTTTTTTGCCTGCAAGCAAATCTTCCATAACGTGAGCGCCGCCATAGGCAAATTCACCAGGGTAAACTTTATTGAGGGGATCGCCTTCTTTCATTTCAGTTGCGCCTAGAAAAGCATCCACTGCGGCTATGCCACCGTAGCAAGGAACATCATTGAGCCATACTTTGCTTGCTCGCAGGGTGGGCGCTTCCATTTGCCCAAAATTGAACAACATACCTGAAGAACACATGGGAGAAAAAGTGCCTGTTGTCACAACATCAATCTCTTGTGCTGCCTTTTCTGCGCCCATTGTCTTGACAGCTTTTGACATAGCATCAGCAGTTAAAACAACCGCCTTGCCTTGTCGAATGCGTTCATTGATTTCCGCTATAGTTTTTTGAACAGCCATGATGTTTTCCTTCTTTTATTGTCTGTCTGAAATTATATTCCGTGCCTTATGTATCTTCCGTGCCTTATGTGCCTTATCTGTCTTAACTGATGAGGGGGATTGCCTACCCAAAGGGCGACACCGTCGTTTACGTTTACGAGGCACGAGTAAATACGTAAATAGAGAGCTCAGATGGGGAAATCATTTCCCCCAAAAAAAACATTAAAATAACGTAATTTTATATCTTCCATATTCTATAAAAAAATTATTCCGCTACAGCGTCAGGCGTTTCTTTACCTGCTCTGAGTTTTCTGTGCACATTGCTACGCTCAAGCCCTATGGTTTCAGCAAGTTTAGTCACATTGCCCCCTGCTTCTTCAAGCTTATGCTGTAAATAGTAGGTTTCAAAGGCATGTTTTGCATTCTTATAATCAAGGTGCAAACAGTTTTGTAAAAAGCCTTCCGCTGAAATATGAGCTGTAAAGACAAAAGGCTCGGTTGGCATTTTTTCTAAATCAACAATATTATCAATATCCTCTAGCATTTCAGGTGGAAGCTGATGAAAATCCACACAAGAAGCGCTATAAAGCACTGTTAATCTTTCTAACAAATGCATAAGCTCTCGCACATTTCCTGGCCAGCGCCAATGCTCAAAAACTTTCATGGTTGCGTCGGTAAATAACGGCGCTTTCATGGAATATTTACGCTCCACATGGGCAGACAAGGTTTCGATAAGCCGAGGCAAATCTTCCTTTCTTTCACGCAGCGCAGGCACATGTAAAGGAAAAACACGCAAGCGATAATACAAATCTTGCCGAAATTCACCTTTTTCAATAGCCAGCTCTAAATTCTTATTCGTTGCCGCAACAACACGAACATTAACATGTATAGTGCGTGTTCCGCCCACACGTTCAAAACTCTGCTCTTGCAAAATACGCAAAATTTTTGCCTGCGTTTTCAAACTCATATCCGCTATTTCATCAAGAAAAAGCGTGCCTCCATTAGCAAGTTCAAACTTGCCCACCTTGGCAGAATCCGCACCCGTAAATGCCCCCTGCTCATGCCCAAAAAGCTCACTTTCAATCAGCTCCTCGGGGATAGCCGCACAGTTCACAGCCACAAAAGGCGCATTCTCTTGCTTACTCTTTCTATGCAAAGTTCTTGCCGTAAGCTCTTTACCCGTGCCATTCTCGCCCGTAATAAGAACCCACGCATTCGTCGGCGCAACCTTATAAAGGTCGCTCATAAAACGCTGCATAATAGGTGAATTTGCCACCATCTGAGAATCAGAATCAAGGGAAACTGCCTGACGAAGCATAGTATTTTCTTGACGCAATTCCTTCATTTCAAGGGTATGACGAGCAAGAAGAAGAATCTTTTCAAGGCTAAGCGGCTTCTCTACAAAATCATGTGCTCCATAACGAAGCGCTTGTACAGCAGTCTCAATATTCCCATGCCCAGACATCATAATCACAGGCAAATCTGCATGCAATTCCTTTACCTTTTGCAAACAAACCAAACCGTCCATCCCAGACATCCAAATATCAAGAAAAACAAGGTCAGGGCATTTCTTTTGCAAAACAGAAAGAGCCTCCTCGCCACTTTGCGCCTCGGAAACACGATAGCCCTCGTCTTCCAATATGCCTCGCAAAGAAAAACGAATGCCCTCTTCATCATCTACAATTAAAATATGCTTTGACACGTTTTTCCTTTATCGTAATTTGATACAGTACCTGCGGTGCAATTACCTGCGGTGCAATTACCTGCGGTGCTTTAAGAATGCCTTCGGCGACCCAAGGGGATGATCCCCTTGGGAATCCCGCATATATGGGTATGGGTTAATATGGG
>CAMQVJ010000081.1 GCA_947038175.1 uncultured Desulfovibrio sp. | reverse complement strand
AGCTCGAAGCAGAAAAGCTCGAAGCAGAAAAGCTCGAAGCAGAAAAGCTCGAAGCAGAAAAGCTCGAAGCGGAAAAGCTCGAAGCGGAAACGCTCGAAGCCGAAAAGCTCGAAGCTTCGGCTGATGCGCAATTATTGGCTGATGTGCAATTATTGGAAACGGAAGGTGTCGACCTCCATGCGAATGCCAGTATCAATCCTCTTTTGTCTACAAGGCTTAGTGATGAGGTGGTGGCTGAGGATAAAGGCACTCTTCTTAATTCTTCTGATGCAGATACTATTGTAAATACGACTTCAGATGCGACTGGCGAGATTGCGCTTGGTTCTATTGATGCGGTTAATGTCGAAACGCTCGAAGTCTCTGTTGATGCGCTTGATTCTGTTACCGTTGATGCTGTTGTTGCTGTCGTTGATTCACTTAAGTCTGTTGATTCTGTTGAAGCGGTTGAGAATACTAATTCTGTTGATTCTGCTGATACTCTCATTCCAAAATCTCCCATGCGTGCTTCTATTGTAAAAGCATTGTCGAGCGTAGATGATGACGCCGAGCCGGAAGTCAGTGTTTTTGGTGATGGTTCAGCCGTTTCCATCGAGCAGGGTAAAAACGGTTCAGGTTCTTTATTTAGCAAGGCTTTTGATTCAGACGATGGGCTCAAAGCAACACCTCTTGGTGTTGTTAAGGAACATAAGAATAAGGGTAATTCCCTTTCCGCTGCATATGAAAATGGAACAAAGTCTCCCTATCATGACGAAGATAAAGAGTTTATGAGTAAAGTTGATGAGGCATGGTTTGATAAGGGTTCTGATACCTCAAAATATCTTACTATTGCATTCTCGTCTCTCTTAGTATTTTTTGTATTATGGGCAACCTTTGCGAATATTGATGAAGTTGCACGAGGGGAAGGACAAGTTATCCCTTCCCAAAGAACGCAGCTTGTTCAACACCTTGAGGGTGGACTTCTCAATGAGGTTTTTGTGAGAGAAGGGGAAACGGTTGAACCTGGGCAAATACTTGCTAGGGTAGATAATGTGACGGCAGAAAGCTCCCTAAGGGATACGGAAACTCGCATAGCAGAAACAACGCTTGCACTTATTCGCTTAGAGGCTGAAATGACGAGAACAGCGCCAGTCTTCCCGGAGCAGTACTCCATAACAGTACCTGAAATTGTGGAAGCACAAGTCAATACCTATCGTTCTCGTCGCTTACAACAAGAAAGCTCTGAAGGTATTCTTGAAGAACAAGCAGAACAAAAGCAACAAGAACTTAATGAAGCTCTTTCTCGTAAACAAACTTTTGAGCAAGCGCTTGCCCTTGTGCAAAAACGTGTTGCCTTATCAGAACCATTAATGAAACGTAGGCTCTTCCCCGAAGTAGACTTCCTTAATCTACAACAAGAAGCAGTACGGCTTCGTGGTGATATTTCTGCTGTTATTAACTCCATCGCAAAAATTGAGGCTCAAATACGAGAAACAGAAGAACGTGTGAGTTTCTCAAGAAGAGAATTTGAATCGGAAATAGTAAAAGAAATTAATACCCTTCGTGCTGAATTAGGCTCTTTGCGAGAAAATCAAACCGCTGGTACGGACAGGGTTACAAGAACGGAAATGCGCTCCCAAGTTAGGGGTATTGTAAACAGAATTCTTTTGAATACAAAGGGCGGCGTAGTAAAACCTGGTGAAAGTATCATGGAAATTATTCCGCTTGGTGATACACTTGTTATCGAAACGAAAGTTCGTCCGCAAGATATTGCTTTTATTCGTCCACAGCAAAAAGCTATTGTGAGAATTTCTGCTTATGATGCGTCTATCTATGGTAACATGGAAGCGATAGTTGAGCAGATAGGTGCCGATACCGTGACCAATGAAAGAGGCGATATATTTTTCTTGGTAAAAGTGCGGACTAATGATAATGCTATTCATCATAAGGGCAAAATCCTACCGATTATGCCTGGTATGGTCGCTAGTGTCGATATTGTAACGGGTAAGAAAACAGTTTTATCCTATATTCTAAAACCAATAACAAAAGCTAGCCAGTATGCATTAAAAGAACGCTAGAAATATATGGGGTATTTGTGATTATACAGTCTCGAATCCGCTTGCTTTTGTTAAATTTCTTTCTATGTTTGGCATTAGTTTTTGGGTTCAATATAGAAGTGGCTAAGGCGGAGACGAAGCCTAAACCTCCTATCCAACTTTTTGGTACAGTAGAATTTAAAGCTGCAAAAGAGAAGATTCCAGCATGGATTTCTGTTTTAGATAGACAAGGGAAAAGTAATTTTTTTCCATCGGGTGCAAAGTGGCGGGGATCCTACGAAGCATTTAAGACTAAGTATAAAAGCTTGGAAGGGAATTTGAAAGACCAATTGGCCTTGGTTAATATGTATTGGAATCAATACCCCTACCGAGAAGATATTCACAATGTCTATAAAACAGAAGACTACTGGGCTGTTTTAGATGAAATGGTCGCAAACTCAGGTGATTGTGAAGATTACGCCATTGCCAAGTTTTATACGCTCAAGGACTTAGGCTTTCCTACCGATAAAATGAGGATAGTCGTTGTTCATGAAATGATTAGAAATATAGCACATGCGGTTTTAGCTGTGTATATTGAGGGTGATATAGTTATTTTGGATAATCTATCCAATAAAATTTTCTCCCACTCAATACTGAGCAACTATGATCCTCGGTTTTCTATCAATGAAAGTTGGAGATGGGTTCATATGCGACCAAAAAGTAAGAAGAAATAAGCAATAAGAAAGAATAAGCAATAAGAGAGTATGCGCATGTTTTTGTAAAAGAACGTGGATTTGAAAGAAAAAGCATGAGCATTTTAGAAAAATAAGATAATACTGCTGCTTGAGAGGAGCTTGGACATGGAAGAAGTAAAGGTGAAAAGTAATAAAGTTCGTAAAATTCTTGCGTTTCTTTTTATGCTTGTCATAACGACAGTGGTTTGTGGTGTAGCATATTTTATGGCAACGAAAGAATATGAAGCTGTCAAAAAGCAAGTTCTTACACAAGAATATGTGAATGTCTCTACCTGGGTAGATAACACCGCAGCACAAGTTAATTTATGGACAGGATCTTTGAATGCTCAGGCAAAACGTGTAAGTACATCAGAACTTTATCGCTTGTTTGCAGCGGATGCAGTGTCATTAAGCCATGATCAAACTCTAAGACTTAATGATGACACTGTGGAAACATCTTCCTTGTCTGAACAAGTTCCGCTTATGCGTAATGTTTTGACAGATTTTATGAATTTTAATGGTTACACCGATGCACGTATTTTAGATAAAAACGGCATTACCTTACTTTCAGCTCAAGCTCGTCCAAGCCCTATTGATGCGGCTCAAACGAACGCAGCTATGAAATCAATAGCAGAAAACAAAGAGATATTTGCCCCTGTTATTTATTATCAAAACGGCGCAATTCTCCACTTTGCAGAGCCATTAAAAGCGGTGCTTAGCCAAGTGGAAGACGAAAAGCCTATAGCAACACTGCTTCTTTCAACACCTGTGACATCGATAATTGCAAGATTTTTGACACATGATGTGGCGAGAAACGATTTTGCACCGTATATTGTTCAGGAAAATGGTAACGACCTTGAGTTGTTAGATCTTCAAGGTGTGAGTTTTAAGAAAGTAGATAAGAGCATAGTGGGCGAGCACAAGGAAAAATTACCTTTTGGGGAAAGACTTTCTGCAAGCGATCCTTCCCGATTGGTATGGTCCTACGGCGTATACTTACCTCATCTTCGTTGGTGGGTTGTTGCGGAAATTTCAGCACAAGCCCTTCAAGAAACCTTGGCTAAAGAAGCTGCAAAAGTGTATGGTTTTGCTATAACGTTTACCGCAGGTTTCATGCTTGTTCTTGCTCTTTTGTGGTGGATAGTTGTAGGACGTGAGCAAAAAGCAAATGCAAGAAGATTTGAAAGCTTATATGAACTTATCGGCGGGCAAAAACGTATATTAGATAACGTGAATGCCGCACTTGATACGGGGCTTCTTGCTGCTGATGTTACGGGTAAAATCATCATGGCAAATAGAGCTTTTGGTGAATTATGTTCGTGCGATTATGAAAATGTTGCAAATGAAAATATTGCCCCTCTCTTTGACCCGACATTTACACATGAACTTTTGTCTGGCATAGCAAAGGCGTCAAGAAATAGTAAGCCACTTACCGCAGAATATTCCGCTATATTAGGTAATGAAACAAGATTACTTCGTCTCACCTTCTTTCCTTTCCTTGATAACGAAGTGGATGAAAGCTTGGTTGATGATGACGAAAATATGGATGCAGAAGAAAAAGCTATACAAGCAGTTAAGGACGTAAAAAAAGCACAAGAGACGAAGAAGACTTCTCGAAAAGAGAAAGACTCTCTCAATAAGTATGAAAATGCTGCCCTTATTACTTTTACTGACATCACAGAATTTAGACGACAAAGTAATGCAAAAAGACATGTGCAAGAAAAGTCCATGCAAGCGCTTGTACGCGCTGTGGAAAGCATGGACCCGTATTTGAGTGGGCACTCTCGCCGTATGGAACAACTTGGTATTTTAGTTTGTAAAAACCTTGACTTACCTGCTAATGACGTGAATACTGTCGCAATTGCTGCAAACTTGTCGCAAGTTGGTAAACTCTTTGTTTCAAGGGATTTACTCTTGAAGCAGGGTGCTTTGAGTGCGGAAGAAAAAGCGCAGCTACTGAGTATTCCAGAAAAAGCATGGCTTACTTTAAAAGAAATTGATTTCCATTTACCTGTGCCGCAAGCGGTGCATGATATGTATGAAAGACTTGACGGTAAGGGCTATCCTCGCCAATTATCTGGTGATAATATAGGTTTGCACGCTCGTGTATTGAGTGTTGTTAATACTTTTTGCGCCATGACAGCTCCTCGTTCCTACCGTAAGGGAATAGCGATAGGAGACACCCTTGGATTTTTGCGTAAAGATATTGCCTATGATCAACGCATTGTAAGTGCTCTTGAGGAAGTATTGAGCTCTTCTGAAGGTTTAGAAATAGCAAGGGCTGTTCCTGAACAAGAAAATGTTGTTGTTTAGTTTGCCCTATTGATAGAGTATATGAATCCGATAGTTTATTATGATATAATAAACTATCGGAACTCATCTTTTTATGATATAAAGAGATGAGACTTATATAGGCGAATACGTTGAGTGTAGGTACTGTTTGAAGTATCATTCTTTTTTATCAAGATAAAATCTGAAATAAAAGGTCTTATTGTGCTCGATTGGTTTACCATAAATGAATAAGAATGGACTTTAACAAATAAACAAATCAAAGAGGTCAGCCGTGCGTATTTTGTTTATGGACACGTATTTTCCTGGTTTTTTTAGATTTCTTGTGCCTTATGTTGCGAATCAACTTAAAAATGATGAAAAAAATGAAATAATTTTTCTTTCTGAACATAAGCGACGTGATTACTCTATTTCTGGTGTTCGCCACGTGAGTATCCGCTATCCAAAGGTGCCTAGCACCTACCCAATAGCTGAACAAATCACGCTCAATGCTGTGCATCAAATTGAGGCCTTTGCTCATGCTATGCAGCAGCTGAAGAAAAATGGTTTCTATCCTGATATCATTATTGCAACCGAGCCATGTAGTGCTGAAATTATAAATATTTTCCCACACGCTTGCCGTGTTGTTTATTTTGATTTGTATTATAACAGCCTTGTTGATGATATCCTTATAAGTAAGGGTAAGCTTGCGTCTGCACAGAAAAAACCTATGCACTTACGAAACGCATTTCAGCTTTCTTCCATGCTTGGTTGCCATTGTGCTATTGTGCCTAGCCGTTTACAAAAGGAAAGTTTCCCCCCTCTTTTTCAAGATAAAATGTCTGTTTTACCTATGGGGATTGATGCGGAATTTTTTAATGTTAAACATAGTGAAGTGCAAAGAGAAGACTCTCTTTCAGCACTGCGCCCTGAGTTAGCAGCGCTTTTAGAATGTCCAGAGCTTATAACATATTCCTCCAGAAATCCTAATGAATATGCTGGTTTTTCAACCGTTTGTCAGGCAATTCCTCGTATTTTAGCAGCTAGACCCAAAAGTGTCGCTGTGCTTGTTACACAAAATGTGCAACTGGCAATGGAACATCCTGATTGTGCGAAACTCATGAAAATAGCTCACGGACGAGTGCATCTTTTAGGGCAATTTACATGGAATGAATACTGTGTACTTTTGCAAAAATCTGCCGCCCATATTTATATGAGCGCAAGGCCTCCGTTGCCTACCTCACTTATTGAGGCAATGTGTTGCGGTGCTTTACTTATCGCTTCCGATACTCGTCCTGTTCGTGATATTGTGGATCATAAAGTTCATGGTCTTTTAGCAGACTTCTTTAATCCTGTCGCCATCGGGGATGCGGTTATCAATGCGCTTGAGTTATCGCCTAAGGAAAAAGCAAAAATACAAAAGAATGCGCGAACTTTTGCCATGCAAAATTATTCAGCTCAAAAGCTGATTCCCTTGCATTATAAGAAAATATTAGAGTGTTATGAAGCTATGGAAACAGAGCCTATTGATGCGAAAAAACAATTATAGATAAATTCTATAGGTAGGAATTATAAAAATATAATTCCTACTTTCTTGTATATGGGGGATGACACAAGTCATTCCAATTTACTTTGCTACTTTGTCATTTTGTTACTTTTTTTGGGGAGTTGCCCCCTCCACATTCCAATTTAGCGTAAATAAAAATATACAGAATATTCAAACTTAATAAAAATGCCACACAGGGCGAATATAAACGAGAGAGGACGCAATGGGCTTTTTTTCAGCAGTAAAGAAAATATTCAGTTCTAAAGAACAAAATGAAGAGGCAAAGCAAAGTCATCCTGCGCAAGAAGAATCTGCCACCCTCTCGGTAACAGATAATATTGAACAGGATAAAACAGATAAGACCTCTCCTATAAGCCTCGTTCAAGAAGAAGACAATAAAGAAGAGCCTCTTATACTTGAAAAGGACGATTCTTCTCTATCCCAAAAAGATGCTCCCATTGCCACCAAAGCTGAGGGGTCGCTCGCAGACATTGACAAGGATTTTGAAGAGCTTGTTTTGGCCTTACGCAAAACAGACGCAAAGCTTTCCTCTTGGCTAAGTATTACCCTTGAAAATTTAGATAAAGCCGACGATCTTTTTTGGAAACGCTTAACCTATTTACTCAAAGCCCTTGAAACGCCTCAAAGCGAAGCGGATATTTTTTGCCACGAGTTCAAAGTATGGCTTGAGCGTATGGATTATCATTATATTAATGATTTTCGTTCTGAATTACAATATAGATTAGCATTAGCCCTAGGGCTTGAAGATGAAGAAGATGAAAGAGATCGTCTTTTCCTCAAGGTTCAACAAGGGCTTGAACGCACACGAAATCAACTCGGCAAAGGCTTGAAAACACTCTTTGCAGGGCACGATAAACTTGGCGAATCTTTTTTTGAGGAGCTTGAAGAGCTTTTTATAATGTCCGATATGGGGGCAGATCTCTCTATTAAACTTGTGGCAAAATTACGTGATCACGCACGGGCCAACAAGCTTGAAGATACTAAAGATTTATTGCCCTATTTGCAAAAAGAAGTAAGCCAACTTTTTAGCACTCCTAAACGCATCGTTGCCGTGAATCCTCCTGAAGTAGTTCTTCTCATTGGGGTCAACGGTGTAGGGAAAACTACCACAATTGCAAAACTCGCCTATCGAGCAAAAATGCAAGGAAAGAAAGTTCTCATCGCTGGCGCAGACACCTTTAGAGCGGCCGCCGTGGAACAGCTCGAAACATGGGCGACACGAGTGGGTGCTGATTTCTATTCTAAAGGAAGCGGAGCAGATCCTGCCGCCGTTGCCTATGAAGCTATGGATAAAGCTCTCACAGGTGGCTATGATATTATTTTTATTGACACAGCAGGGCGCTTACATAACAAAAGCAATCTCATGGACGAACTACAAAAAATACGCAATGTTATAGGTAAAAAACACGCTGGCGCTCCTCACAGAAGCATACTCGTCATTGATGCCACCACAGGTCAAAATGCCTTGCAGCAAACCAAGGTATTTAAAGAATCTGGCGGCGTAGATGAAATTATTCTCACAAAGCTTGATGGCACAGCAAAGGGCGGCGTTGCCCTTTCCATTGCAAGTACCTTTGAAGTACCTATTACGTTTATCGGTCTTGGTGAAAAAATGGAAGACCTAAGGCCTTTCCATGCCGATGATTTTGCCAAGGCTTTATTAGGCGAGAAATCCGAGTAATAAAAAAAATTACGAATCAAAATAAATTCATTTAGAATAATATTCATTGGAGGATTTATGACAAGCATTTCCTGTAATATGCGCATGTCTACGCTTGGTGAAGCAAAAATTCCTAGCTCAATTTATCCCCCATTTGTATCGGAGCAACTCGTTCCTATTCACTTAGACGAGGAGCTTATCAATAGCCTGAGCGAAACAGACAAAGTATGTAGTCCTATGTATTTTGAACGGGCTGGCGCACGAGAAAATATTTATTTTGATCCCTCAAAGGTGAAAGCCGCTATTGTTACATGCGGAGGCTTATGCCCAGGGCTGAACGATGTTATACGTGCCATTGTGATGGAATTACATCACGGATACAAAGCGCCCACCGTGCTTGGAATACGCTTTGGACTCGAGGGCTTTATACCAAAATATGAGCATGAAATTTTAGAACTCACACCCTCCACTGTGTCCGATATCCACACCTTTGGTGGAACAATTTTAGGCACTTCCCGAGGGCCGCAATCTTCTGAAGAAATAGTCGACACCCTAGAACGCCTGAATATCAACATGCTCTTTGTCCTCGGTGGTGACGGTTCCATGAAAGCCGCAAGCGCAATACATCAAGAAGTGACAAAACGTGACAGGAAAATAGCCGTCGTCGGTATACCGAAAACCATAGACAATGACATCAATTTTATCTCTCGTTCCTTTGGTTTTGAAACCGCCGTCGATGCCGCAACCCAAGCCATTGCCTGTGCCCACAGTGAAGCCATCGGCATGCATAATGGCATCGGCATAGTGAAACTCATGGGGCGTGAGTCAGGCTTTATCGCAGCGCATGCCACGCTCTCCCTCAGTATTGTAAACTTCCTACTTATCCCAGAGACTCTTTTTCAACTCGAAGGCGAAGGTGGTTTCTTACCAGCCCTTGAAACACGCCTTAGACAGCGAAAGCATGCCGTAGTCGTCGTTGCCGAAGGCGCAGGGCAACATCTTATGCCCGCAACTAACGAGCAAGACTCTTCAGGAAATATAGCCCTGCAAGATGTAGGTGACTTTCTACAGGCAAAAATAAAAGAATATTTTCAAGAAAAAAATATGGCCGTTGGCGTGAAATATATCGACCCAAGCTACATAGTGCGTGCTGTTCCTGCCAACGCAGGGGACAGAGTATATTGCGGCTTCCTCGGTCGCTACGCAGTACACGCAGCCATGAGCGGACGCACCGCCACCGTTATAGCAAAAGTCCTTGGGCAATACGTACACCTACCATTTGAACTCGTTACCTCTCGCCGCCGTCACATCGATATCGGTTCGGCATACTGGCGTGCAGCGCTTGCCGCAACAGGACAACTGAGTTTGAAAGGAATGCTGCCGAGCAAGTAAGTAGGTAAGGAAGTAGGTTTTTGGGAAAACGGGGTTCCACCCCGTACCCCGCAAGGGAGGTGACCTCCCTTGACCCACGTATATCTCCAAACTGCGTTTGAAAATATGGGTTGTCTGGATTCTAAACGCTATAGTTTTGATATTTTGCAAGTTTTTGGGAAAACGGGGTTCCACCCCTCACCCCGCAAGGGAGGTGACCTCCCTTGACCCACATATATTTCCAAACTGCGTTTGAAAATATGGGTGTGATAGTTTTTGTGTATTGTATAGTAACATGAGGAATATATGGTTTTTACTCCTATAGATAGGAAAACATGGAAAAGGGAAAATACGTATGAGCATTTTGTAAAAAATGTGCCGTGCACGTTTAGTATGAATGTAAATATTGATATCACTCATTTTTCCTTGGAATTGAAATCCCATGATTTAAAATTATTTCCTTCCTTTTTGTATGCTCTATCAATCATAGTGAATAGGCATGAAGAGTTTCGTATGGCGTATGATAAAAATGGTAACCTAGGTTATTATGATATTTCTCATCCGTCCTATACGGTCTTTCATGAGGAGACGGAGTGTTTTAGTACTCTTTCAACTGAATACGATGAGAACTTCCATGCTTTTTATGCGAAGTCTCAAGAAGATACGGGAGAGTGTCGTAAAAATGGATACCCTAGCCCTTGTGAGAGAAAAAATATATTCCATGTTTCGTGTATTCCGTGGGCTAATTTTACAGGATTTAATTTAAATTTGCAGAAAGGTTATGAGTATTTGTCACCTATTTTCACGATAGGTAAATTCTCACAGGACAGAGATAAGATATTGTTACCTTTAGCTTTACAGGTTAATCATGCGGTATGTGATGGTTTTCATGCGGCACGATTTATTAATGAACTTCAAGAATGGGTGGAGAATTTCTCACATGATAATTCTTATTAGCGGAGCACGTTTCACAGGTAAAACCACGTTAGCAAAACGCCTTTCTGAGCGGTATCAAATTCCATATAAAAATACGGAGCATCTTAAAAAGAACATTGTTTTAGATGATGATACGCTTGAAAATACAGAACGTGGACAACAGGTATTTTTAGAAAAATTATGGTTTATCGCTGAAAGTAGAATACAAAATTGCATGATGGCTGATGAAAGCATAGTGCTTGATATCGATTATTTGCCACCACAAAAAGTGCGGATTCTCAACGATGAAGGCGTGCTTTCCATGCACCTTCTTTTTTCAGCAGAGTATATTGAGAAGAATTATTTAGAATTAAATACATCTGGTACGAACGGTGGACAATTATCCAAAAAACATATGCTTGAAGAAAATAGCGTTTTAAAGGATACTTGTGCAGATGAAGTTGTTTCCTATTTCATGTTTCAGGAAAATCATGAAGTTGAAATGGATTTAGTTTGCGAATTGATTGAGTGTATGCGGCCTTAGGCTAAAAACATATTCCCATCTCTACTTTATAAGCCTTTAAATATGGGGGTAGGTTCATTCTAATTTGGGCGGCTCTGTCTTCTGCGTTGCTCTTTATATCACCGCTCTCTATTTGCGTAAACGACTACGCCACCCGTCGAGGGGCTGGATCCTCATATTTTGGTGTTTTTTGTAAGCTTGTTTACGAAAAATACATATGTGGGGGTTTGGGGGAGTTCAACTCCCCCAAAAAACAAAAAACAAAAAACAAAAAAGAAAAAATAAATAAGAAAAAGAAAAAGAAAAAGAAAAAGAAAAACTAAGATTTATATAACTGACAGCGAACTTCTCTTTCTTCTATTTTGTATACTTGAGACGGGG
>CAMQVJ010000080.1 GCA_947038175.1 uncultured Desulfovibrio sp. | reverse complement strand
GTCTTGACAGATTTTGCCGTAAATAAGAAAATCCCTCTTTTAATCCCACGTACCGCTCTTTGCGCAGACAATGGAATAATGATCGCCTATACAGGCTTTTTATTGGCAAAGAAAGGGCTAAAACACGGGCTTGATTTAACCGCAATTCCTAGGGGAAAACCTATCCCCCATGACTACATTTATTGTGAGAAGTCAGAATAATTTTTATATTTTTATATTTTCTTCCATCATTATTTTGATAATCTTACCAATAAATTATAATCAAGAATCACCACTTTGCGCATAGTAAAATGAGAAATTGCACCCATTTCTTTTAAGCGTTTTAAATTTCTTGCAAGAGTTGCACGGTGCATCCCAAAGAGGTCACAAATTTCTTGCTGTGTCATATTGGCAGGAAAGGTAAAAGTGTTTTCATTTTTAGCAGATAAATTGAGTATAAATTTGCATATTTGTGCCATACTCGACCCTGTACCCATTTCTGCTAAAAAAGAATAATGTAATAGGATTTTTGCCCCCATAGTGAAGAGCAAATTTTTCACAATTTCGGGATACTTTATAATAAATTCTGTTTTTGTAAGAAGATTTTTGGGAAAAAGATAAAGTTCGACATCTGTGGCACATTTAAAACACCCTGCTGGGTCATAACCTGCAAAGACTCGAGCCTCATTAAATATGGAATGCGTATCATAAATAAGAGCGATGCGCTCTTGTCCACTGGGGGAAATATAGGAAAGACGAACCCGCCCTTTCTTTATATAATACACGCCCTGCTGTTCTATATGGGGAATAATAGTATTCTTTTTATATATCAGTTTTGACCCAAGGGGCAATGCGTCTTCCCAAACAGTATTTAACTCCATAATATGAGCAGATTGTGCCATGTTCGCATCAAAAACTTGATCTTCAACTTTCTTTTTTTGCATATAAATCATTTCCCTATCAAACATCAGTATAAGAATACCTCAAAAACAGAGAAGCGAGCGCTCCCTCTGAAAAAAAAACAACACGTATCTAGTCCTATCAAATGTGTCCCTGCATGAAAAATTCTGTCAAAATGAATGTAGACCGATAAACGCAATAAGACACACAAATCATTACCCATATCCCTCATTATTGTCAAACAATACTCAAACTTAAGAAAAAAGAACTCCGTATTTTCTAATTTCAAAATAAAACAGTAATCCTGTGCGTATGTCGCTAGATTCAATACATTAAATATTTATTTTCTAATCGCTCCCTAAAGTACAAAAGCAGAGCACAAGAGCAAATAAATAAGAGTACGGAAAACAGAAAACGTGCCCATCAAAAAAAAAGTTGCCAAATATTTTTTTCTCTGTTAGGTGTATCTGAGCAACAGGTGCTTCGCTGTCGAAGATAATTGGGAAGTAAAAAAGCTGACCCGCAACCGTGAAAGAAGACGACTCCATCAAAACCACTGTGCCTAGGCATGGGAAGGGATGGATGAGGATGACGCTTGAGCCGGTAAACCAGCCTGTACATACATAAACCGTGGGTTTATCCCATAAATGTTCACGTGGAATTGAACAAAGGTGGTCTTATGAGACATTTTTTAATGTTGTTTTTTTCGTGCGCTCTATTTTTGAGCAGCACAGCCGTTTTTGCTGAAGCAAAAGACGCAACTATTCTCTTAGCTTTCGGTACAAGTGACCCAGAAGCTAAACAATCCCTTGATGCCATTGGTACAGCTTACAAAAAACGTGGAAAAGATGTTATGTGGGTTTATTCCTCTAATATCATTCGTAAAAAGCTTAACGACCAAGGCGAAGAAGTTTTCTCTATTGATGAAGCTTTAGACGAAGCACACAAAAGAGGCTACAAAAATCTTGAAATCCAATCCTTACATGTAGCCCCAGCGGAAGAATACATGAAAGTGAACCGCCTAATCGCACGCTCCATGGAAAGAAATCCTGACCGCTTCGATTCTGTGGTTTTTGGTCAACCGCTTCTTATGTCTAAAAAAGATCTCGACATTACCGTTACAGCCGTTCAAAAAGTGCTTGCCCAAAAACGTAAGCCTGGCGAAGCCGTTGTTTTAATGGGACATGGCAATAATCGTGGAACAGGCGACATCCTCTTCGTAGGCGTGAATCAAGCGTTTCAAAGTGTTGACCCTCTTATTTGGGTGGCAAACGTGGAAGGAGCAACTCCTTTTACAAGAATGCCTGCCCTGCTTAAAGAAGCTGGCGTGAAAAAAGTATGGCTTATGCCTCTTATGATTGTTGCTGGCGACCACGCTAAAAACGACATGGCAGGCCCAGAAGCAGACTCTTGGACTACTATACTCAAGAAAGAAGGCTTTCAAGTTGAATCCATCGTGCAAGGTCTAGGCGGATTAGAAGAAATTCAAAATCTCTTTATCGAACATACTGATAACGCCTATGATGATATCAAAAACGGCACTATCATTACCAAGTAATTAACGGCTAAAATAAAGAATTTATAACAAATTACTCAAACAAATAACAAATAAAGGCATCATCTCGGTGCCTTTATTTGTTTAATACAACACAAAGAAATAGACAGAAAACTACTAAATAAAAAAATCCCCCATGCTTATGATTAGTCGAATATATTTGAGAATTTTTGCTTCTTTTTCGCAAAGACGAAAGTTGACAAGTTATATTCAAACATTTACACTTATATCTTATTAGAATTGTATATATAGAAAAACACCTACTAAACTTAAAAGGAATACTTATGTCCATAGCAAACACAGCAGAACAAGCCACCCCTATCTCAAAAGGCACAAAAATCCCAAATACAAAGCTTACAAAGCTTGATGGGACAAGCGCTTCTTTGCCAGAAATTCTTAATAATCAACCCGCTGTAATTATTTTTTACAGGGGCTCATGGTGAGGATATTGTCTTCTGCAGTTAGCAGAAATCACAAAAATGGAAACCGAACTAAAGACACTTGGCTATAATATTTTTGGAATTTGCCCAGATGTAGTTGATGGACTCAAAACTGCTATCGCAGCGAAAGAAATTACTTTTCCACTACTTTCCGATAGCAAACTCGAAACATCTGAAGCTTTTGGACTTGCGTTTCACATGGATGACGCAACCGTTGAGACCTTCAAAAATAACTATAAAATAGACCTAGAAAAAGCATCAGGACAAACACATCATAATCTTCCTGTGCCTGCTGTGTACATTATCAATGCTGACGGCACTATCGGTTTTTCTTATACAAACGCCAATTATGAAGTTCGCTTATCCATCGAAGAACTCATGAAAGAAGCAAAGGCACTTGCTAAATAATACGCTAGAATTGTCTAAACGTACCCAGACAATACGCTTTCAAAAAACGTTCGAATAAAACGTATTTTAAAACCTTATTCCCTGTGGAATAAGGTTTTTTTGTTTTTAAAATTGATACGATAGCCTTCTATTTAGCGAATTTTATTAAAAGTCCATGAAGTGTCATACTTCACTTTACTTATTTTGACCGCTTTAATTTGACAAAAGCGCCACAAACAGGCACAAAAGACTTGCGCGCTCGTAGCTCAGTTGGATAGAGCGTTAGCCTCCGGAGCTAAAGGCCGCAGGTTCGATTCCTGCCGAGCGCACCAATAAAACAAGCTTAAACGCTTGACAAATAAAGAACTAAGAGAGAAACTCAGCAAGTGAATACTTACTGGGTTTCTCTCTTTTTTGGTCTATTTTGACCTTCTGTGTTACCAATGGTGTTACCACAGAAAACAAATGAGAGCCTTTGATATCAAGCATTTTATCTCATAAAATGATGTTCAGTGTTACCATGAGGCGGTGAAAATGGAAAAAACAAAATATACAGGCGTATACTACCGCACAGTAAAAGACAATGCGGATGAAAAAACATACTATATAATCTATAGACGTGGCGGTAGAGAAAGTAAATTAATCAAAGAACCTATTGGAAAATCCTCTCAGGGAATGACACCTGCCAAGGCAAATTTAATACGAGCCGAACGCATGTCCAACAAAGAACTTTGTAACACCGAATTAAGAACAAAGCACCAAGCAGAAAAAAAAGCTATTGAAAGTCATTATAGCCTTGTGAGGATATGGGAAATATACGCCCAAGAGAATGCACATAAAGCGAGTATCAAGGGAGATAAGGCAAATGTGCAACGCTTGGAATCCTTATTCAATAAAGACCCTATGAATATTAGTAGGCAGGACATTGAAGATTTAACAAATAGTTTAAAAAAACAAATTTCTTCTCAAACCAACAAGCCTTTATCAGCCCAAACGCAAAAGCACGTTTTAGCACTTCTAAGGCGACTATTTGCTTATGCCAACGAAAAAGAATTTTGCGAAGTTCCCAACTTCAAAATAAAGATGCCAAAAGTTGATAATCAAAAAACGGAATACATGACGCAAACACAAGAGCGAAAATATATAGAACTGCTTGAAAGTGACCCCAACCCAAAAACAGCAAACATATTAAAATTTATCTTTCATACAGGCATTAGAAAAAGCGCAACTCTTGCTTTAAAATGGGCAGATGTAGACTTAGATAAAGGCTTTATCATACTGCAAGGCGATACGGCAAAAAGCGATAAAACAGAAATCTTACCTCTTAGCGATAAAGCCTTAAATATCTTGAAAGGAATTGAGCGAAGCAAAAGCCCATATATATTCCCGAACGAGCACGGCGAACAGCGAAAAGACATAAGAAAATTTGCCGATAAAATAAAAAAACAAGCAGGGCTCGATAGCGACTTTAGAGCCGTGCACGGACTAAGGCATAACTTCGCAAGTTCCCTTGTCAATAACGGTGCTGATTTGTATAGCGTGCAAAAATTGCTAACCCACTCAAGCCCCGAAATGACACAACGCTACGCACATTTACAAATGGAAACGCTCAAAAATATTTTGAATAAAGGATGAGTCTATGCAAGCAATACGAATTTTATGGAATTACATTATAAGATTAGGGGAATCAAAAATAGATTCTGAAAGGCGAAAATACGAGAATCGCTTTACCAAAACGACACTTTCCGAGATGCAAAAGCACTCCCATATGTTAAATATTTGTCTTACAATGGGACAATTTAGTTATACTGACGAACAAGACTGGGGCTCACTTTTTAATTCTCCTATTGAGAACGTTCAAGACGTTACATACACTCTATATATACGTGCGCTAAAAGAAAAAAATAGTGGAAAAAAGTATGTTTTATCTCTACACCCTGCATATGTTCAATCGAAAATGATATTTTTTATATGTGATAATATGCGCCTCGGAAATATAAAGTCTTATGACAAAATAATAGGTAGAGAAGAATTACAAAAAAAATATGAAAATTATACAAACATTGTTTTGTATTATAAAGATTGTATGTTGTCAGATGTGAACAATAATGCTGATTTTATGGAAGCAACAAACGATTTACTAAATGCACATGAAGAATTTAAATGCTCTATAAACCCTGCTGCGGTTATGAGCTTTCTGTATACTTCTCCTGCTGGTAAAACATTTCTTCCGCAGAGTCTTGTAGCTTATATAGAAGAAAATAACATTATTCAAGAAGAAGTTAAGCTCGCAAATAATATTACAAATAATATTACAAATTCACATAACATTACAAATATTACTTATAATATGGAAAATAATTATAGTACAACAATAACAGCTCCGACAGATACAGCAAAAAATAACCTAAGCTTGCGAGATATTTTTTTGCAGTACAGAACCATTTTACAATATTATAATACTCACCTAAAATCTAGAAAAAATGACGCACTTGTTGAACGTGTGAGTTTATTATTACATTCTATAGATACGAAGCTTGCTAAAGAATGCGAGATAGTACTTCCCGCAGATTATCAAGGTGACGGCAAAAGCAAAAATAAGAGCCAAAATTTAAAAATCGCAGAAGAAACAGATATTCCAACGCTAAAAAAACTCTTCCCAAGCTTACCTGACTTACCGAAATCGTAACTATAAATCATATAAAAAAAGTATATATTTTTTCCCTAACCACTTGAAATAATACAATGTGAGCTTTCCTAATATTATATAAATTATGGTTTTTTTATACTAAATTTTCACGTATACTCTTAGTAATTGGCAGTAACTAAGAGAGCCCCAATAAGCATAGACCTCTTAGAAACTCAAAATTCTAAGAGGTCTTTTTTTACCCAAAACCAAGGAAATTTCTTTATGACAAAAATTACTAATCCAACAACAATCAATTCATCTCTCATCACGTATGACGAACACCAAGCAAGTGAGATTACAGGTTTCACCGTAAAGACATTGCAGCAAAGACGGTGGGCAGGGAAAGCACCACGTTTTCTAAAGGTTGGTAGAAAAATTAGATACCGTGAAAGTGACCTTTTAGATTTTCTAGATAACTCAACAGTTATTCCAAGAAATGAACTGTGATCGTGACTGAAATGCTCAAAGACATAGATAAAAAATACGCCATACAATGCCACGGCGATGGACAAAATCCGAACGTCCCTATCCCTATCTCTAATGGAGTAAAAACGTATGCTCAAAATTCTCAAAATACTCAAAACTCAGAATGGGAAGAAATATCCCCTCTAGATGATGTGGATGAGCTACCTAGCATAAGCCCAGAGCTTATCCCTCCAGTATTGAGAGATTATTGCCTATCATGTTCTACTCACTATCAAACCGCTTTTGAAATGCCTTTGTTTTGTGCGCTGTCATGCCTTGCTACTGCCGTGCAGGGCAAGTATCAAGTGGAGTTAAAAAAAGGCTATATCGAACCGTTGAACATTTACACCATCATTACAGCAGAACCGAGCGAACTCAAAAGCCCTACACTCAAAGCACTCAAACAAGCTCTTGAAGAATGGGAGGAAGAACAAAACACTCGAGAGAAAGAAAACATTCAATCTATAATAAGCGAAAACAAAACACTGGAAAAACTCATAGAGGGAAAAAGAGCAAAAGCATATAAAATAAAAGATATAGCAACATTAAAAGAGCTTTCTCAAGAAATAATAATACTTGAAAAAAAACTCATAGATGTACCCCATTATACAAGACTTTTCGCCGATGATGTTACCCCCGAAAGTTTAGCTGTCATTCTTGAAAACCAAAAAGGCAAGCTCACCATAGCAGAGGCAGAGGGAGGCTTCTTCTCGATTCTTGCAGGGAGATATTCTAAGGGTGTTCCTAATCTTGACTTGATTCTAAAAGCGTACAACGGTGAAAATGTGCGGATAGACAGAAAAGGGCACGACCCTATACTTATCAAAAATCCGTGTTTGACGCTTTTATTTCTTATACAGCCCTATTTGCTCAAAAACAGAGAAAACGGAGAGGCCTTCAAAGGGCGAGGCTTGGACTCAAGATTTCTATACGTGATACCGATTTCAAAAGTGGGCTATAGGAACTTTGAGAGCGAGCCTATAAACGAAACTTATTCGCAAAAATATAGTGATACTATGAAACATTTTCTCAATATGCCTCTCATTGATAATGAGCCCTATACCCTTTCCATGACAGAAGAAGCCTTCAAATTGTACGCTGATTTTATGAACACGCTTGAAGAAGCAATGCGAGAGGGGCACGAACTGGAGAACATGCGAGATTGGGCAGGCAAAAAAGGCACTCTTGCACGGATTGCAGGACTTCTACATTGTGCAACCTATCCGCAACCAGAAAACAAACGCATACAGCCACACACCATAAAGAATGCTTGTAGCATTATGACCTGCCTTATCGCTCATGCAAAAAGGGCTTATGGCTTTATGTTCGATAATGAAGAATTACAAACAGCGAGAAAAATACTCACATGGCTAAAAAACACAGGACATAAAACCTTTTCTGCTCGTGATTGTTTTCAAGCCATAAAGGGACGAATAAAAAAGCAAGATGAAGCAAATAAGGGTTTAGCAATACTCGAGGAACACGCATATATCAAAAACCTATCCACGACGACACAAAACACGCCAACGCAAAACACGCAAGGCAAAACTTTAGGCAGACCACCATCTACAAGGTATGAAGTAAACCCCCATTACAGGAAGGAATCTAATTCTTTATAATACTCACAAAACACGTGCTCAAAACTCTCAAAATACTCAAAAAGCAAAACTCCAAAAGAAGCCAATAAAAGCAATTTTGAGAATATTGAGGATATTGAGGATACACTTTGGGGAAGTAAATCTCCCAACAAAAAAGACAAAGTACCGACTAATATACCTCTCTTATTTTCATAAGCCAGCCTACCCATTGTGGGTACATCAAGTCGCAAGCTTATGATGTTCTCCAAATGGGACTGGTGAGGGTGTCCCCCTCAACCCCTATCAACCCAAGTTGGAAGGTTTCACCTCCCAAACCCACCACCAAAGGGAATGATTCCCTTTGGAAACCCCAAGTTTTGCAATTTTTTATAAACAAAGTTTGTAAAAAGTTGCGGATGCGGGGGCTTGGGGGAGTTCAACTCCCCCAAAAAGATAAAAAAAGAAAAAGGCAAAAGCATGAGCATAAATACAAAAAAAGAAGTGTTCCTCAAGGTGCGAATTTCACACGAAGAGAAAACCTCCATTCAATATAAAGCCGATGAGTGTGGATTAAATCTATCCGATTTTCTCAGGCAAACGACTCTTGGCTATCGCCTAAGAAATAATAGTCAGCAAAAAGAAATTTTACGAAATGTGGCAAGACTTGCGTCCAACCTAAATCAAGTAGCAAGACACGTTAATACATACAAGGATAATTTAAATAAGCTTCAGCTTCTTATATGCCTGTTGGAAATGGAAACAGAAACAAAAGGAATACGAGAATGTATATAAAAGTCTTTGCCCACGGTAAAGGGCGTGGAGAACTTGCCACAAATTATCTTGTTCGTGAAGATTATCATAACCGAGAAGAAGAGCCCCCCGAAATTTTACGTGGCGATCCAGACCTTACGGCAGAGCTTATCAATAGTATTGACCGCAAATGGAAATATACAGCAGGGGTTTTATCATGGCACCCCGAAGATAAAGTCACTCCAGAAAAAGAAATCGAACTGATGAACGACTTTGAAAAACTTGCATTCGCAGGACTTGAGCATGACCAGTATAACACTCTTTGGGTACGTCATACACATGCGAATCATCATGAACTACATTTTGTCATTCCACGCATGGAACTAAGCACAGGCAAAGCGTTCAATCCTTGCCCACCAAGTTGGCAAAAGCACTTTGACCCCTTGCGTGACCTCTACAATGTCAAAGAAGGTTGGGCAAGACCTGACGACCCTGACCGTAAACGCCTTTTCACCCCACCCCAAGCGGACATAAAATATAATCGTCTAAAAAGATGGGGAGCTAAAATAACGAAAAATGAAAGCGATGAAATTCGGGAATTGCTCATCGAATACACGCTAAAACGTATAGAAAGTAGGGCAATTACAAACCGTGAGGAAATCATTCAATCCTTTGAAGAGTTAGGACTCCAAATAAATAGAAAAGGCAAAGACTATATAACCATTCACAATACCGAAAGCAATCAAAAAATACGCCTAAAAGGAGGAATATTCAATGAAGATTGGCGACTTAGAACAGAAGATGCAAGCGAAATTACAAGAAGACAGCAAGAAAATGGAGCAAGTCACACAAGCGAACTTGAAAGACTTAGAAGCGAGCTTGAGGCAATCCATGCAAAGCGTAGCGAATACAATCGAAAACGATATAAAAAAGACACAGCACCGCTTACAAATATTCTCGAAAATACATCTAAAAAATTATTTGATATCCCTTATTTTAGGGATAGCGATGAGTTCAGGAATATTCCTAGGAAGCAAAGGACTATGCCTATACCTAGCAGCTCAAATCACGAGCTTGCAAACAGAATTGACGTCCCTTTCACAAGAGAAAGAGAAACGATTGGAAGCACTGCAATCTCTCAAAACATTAGGGATACAAGTCCACACGGAAAAGAACGAGAAATTTCTTACTCTTCCCCTTGGGGTAACAGCCAAAACAGGCTGGAAAGTGAACAAACAAGAGGCAATCAAGATAGAATAAGCAATGCTTCAAATAATAAAACAGATGAAAACTTCATTCACAATAAAGAGCATATTGAAAAATCAACAAATAAGGAGCAAGCCCATGAGCGAAATACAAAAATACTTACAGGAAACATTCAACAAGATAGAAAAGAATTTCAACAGCAAAATAGATACCCAATCCAAGACAATCAAGAACTTGCAAGCCCAAACGAACGAATTGCAAAAGCAACAACACAACTGGGAAGAATCCTTGAGCGATTTAACAATATCCTACAACAAATTACTCAACTCATTCCAAGCCATACTCGAAAAACTGAACAAATAAGAAGCAATAGCACAAGAACCTTTGAGCTAAAAAAAGCAAAAGATAGAGGAATGGAACTGTAGATATTAAAGGTTAATGTTTTAAATTAACTTGCACTATTTGGAAAAAGATTATAGAACTTATTCCAACAAGTAAGAGCTAGTGTAAAACAACTGACAATTTCAAACAAATTATATCATTAACTATGATAACAGTATATTAGGGATATTTGCAGAAAATGTTTTTCTAAAAATTACAAATTATTTGCATACATTCACCTCAGACTTAGCAAGCATAGTTTTTAGCACGGAAACAATAATCATTAAATAATTCAAAAGGAAACAACATGTCTTTACAAGAAATAACACCAGAAAAATTACAAGAAATTTTAGAACTCCACGAACTATATCTTCAAGAAGAACCAGAAGGGGAAATGGCTACTTTTTCAAATACCAATCTTTCGGGAACCAATTTTGCTGGCATCAACATGGGAGATGTAGATTTCACGGGAGCCAATCTTGTGGGTGCGAATTTTGACGCGTCGGATTGCACTGGTGCAGATTTTACAAGAGCAAACCTCGACGGGGCAATTTGTAAAGAGGGAATCTTTGAACGGGCAATATTTGAGGATGCAATTCTTACTAAGGCAAACTTTGAAGAGGCTAATTTAGAACGAGCCGCTTTAAATAGGGCAAATCTAAAAGCCGCAAATCTAAATAATGTTTGTTTACAAAGGGCATACCTTAGCGATGCTAACTTGCAAGGTGCTAACCTCACGGATGCAGACCTTAGCTATGCAGTTCTTGAAAATGCAGACGTAAGAGGAGCTATCCTTACAGGTGCAGATTTTTTAGAAGCACAGCTGACAAACGCAAAAACAGACAAAGACGTAGATTTATAGACGAAAACAAGGATTTATATCCACTTTATTTGTAGTATTCCATAATTACATTTCAACCTTTTATAGTTATTAAGGCTTTCTCAATAACTACGAACATACAATCATTTGGGTAAATCATGTCAGACATTGGCTATATAAGAATAAGCACTAGCGAACAGAATTTGTCCAGGCAACTTGAGAGTGTAAAACTTGATAAAATTTTCGAAGAAAAAATTAGCTCAACTGCGATCACTCGTCCTGTTCTTATTGAGTGCATTAATTATCTACGTGAAGGAGATACTCTGCACGTGCATTGCATCGACAGGCTCGCTCGCAATTTAGGAGACTTGCAAAACATTGT
>CAMQVJ010000079.1 GCA_947038175.1 uncultured Desulfovibrio sp. | reverse complement strand
CTTCCTCGCAATGACATTTCACGGTCTAAAGTAATCATAGGGAACGTGGAGACATCACATGGAACGTGGAGTAATCATAGGGAACGTAGAGACATCACATGGTATATGGAGACAAACTACATACACACACCAAAGCCTGCGCCAAGCACGGAAGCTTACGGCAAGCATTAAAAATATAGCGGTCCCAAACCCTCAAAACCCCAAAACAAAGCAAAAAGGCAAAAAAATAAATAAAGGTATTAACTATAAAAATATGCTTTTTCAGGAAGGGGGAGTTTGAGGGGGAAACCTCATTTTGTGCTACAAAATGGGGTTTCCCCCTCAAAAAAAATCCCAAACCCTCAACCCCAAAACCACAAAAAAAATCTAATCCTTACCGTGAGATACGACGAGAAAAACAGAGCTAACGAGTAGTGTACATGCAGCGACGGTGGTTGGGTCTATGGTTTCGCCAGCAAGGAGCCAGCCGAGGTAGATGGCGATAACGGGGTTCACGTATTCGTATGATATAGCGATGATGGGTCTAGCGTGATAGAGCAGCCAAAGATAGGAGGTGTATCCTATAATAGACGCCATAATAACGAGATAGGAGAAGGCGAGGAGGGCGTCTGTGTTGAGTAGGCTTACATCGAGTCTTTCGCCAATGAGAAGGGAGAACGCGAGAGTCTCTAAACCGCCTATCCCCATGAGTAGTCCTGTGGAGCGGATAATGGATTGTGAGGTGTTCACGCTATAGCTTTTTGATATATGCGAACCGTAAACCCATGCAAGACTAGAGCAAATAATAAGAGCAACGCCTACGAGGGAGGTCTCCCCTTCTAATCCTTGGTGGATATTGAGCCAAAGCAGTGCGATGAGACCTATAAGTAAGCCAGTGAATTGTTTGATAGATGGTCGTCTTTCGCCCCAAAGTAGCCAGCCTGCGAGCATCATCCACATGGGAACGGCGCCAAAAAACATGGCGGTTGTGCCTGAGGGGACGCTTTCTTGCCCTTTTGAGAGGAAGCCGCTGCTTATGAGTACAAGGAAGATGGCAAGCACGGCATTTCGCTTGATATCTTCCCATGTTATGTTAGATTTTTCTCTTCGGATATAGGTATAGCTAAGGAGGATTATTCCAGCGACAATCATGCGCAAGGCAGAAAGCATAATGCCAGGGAAATATTGTAAGGCAATTTTGTTACCAATAAAGGACGAGCCCCATGAGATATAGAGTAAGAATAGACAGCCTAATAGGGCTAGGGAATTTTTTGTTTTTGGGCGCATAAGAACACCTATTTCCACTGGATAAATATTTAATTCGAAATCGTGCCTCTATAGTGATATTCTTTGACAGAAATCCTATAAATTGCAAGTAGAATTAAATATTTTTTTTGCTGTGTTCTCGCCACTCATCTTGGTAGAGCTTATAGCTGACGGAATCTGCAAGGGCTTGCCAGCTCGCTTCTATAATATCGTATGATACACCAACGGTTACCCATGATCCGTGTGGGTCGTAAGATTCGATGAGAACACGCACCATAGAGGCTGTTCCACTTTCTTTATTTACGGCTTTAACACGTTCATTTTCAAGGGCATTTTTATACTGATTTTGAGTGATGGGGGAATCGGTAAGAGCGTTTGTGGCGGCTTCAGAATTTTGCACAGTGAGAACACGCACCTTAAAATCTCGTAAATTCATTTCCATTATTTTTGGATAGAACGGGCGCAAGGCTTTGCGCAGGGCGTTATCTATAGCGTTGACTGGGCCTAAGCCAGTGGCGGCGGTGTGTTCGACTGCGCCTTCCACTTCAAGCGCAACGGTGGCTTCTGCCACGGTTTGCCCGTCTATTTCTTTTGTCTCTAAAACACGTAAACGTCGTAAATTGAAAAATTCACGCACACCACGACGGGCGAGTTTGCGCAGGAGTAAAAGCTCCATACTTGCCTCTGCTGCGGCGTAATCGTATCCTATGCTTGCTTTTGTTTTGAGCTCATGGAAAAGCCCTTTAACCACAGGTTCATCCTTATCAAGGTGAAAACCAAAGCGACGAGCGAGGGAAACAATATTGCTTCGGCCTGCAAGTTCAGTGATAAGAACCCTTTGGCTATTACCAACGCTTTCAGGGGAAACGTGTTCGTAAAGAGATGAATCTCGATTGATAGCGCTGACATGAATACCGCCCTTGTGTGCAAAGGCAGACTTACCAATAAAGGCTTGGCGTGCAAAAGGCTTCATGTTCATAACTTCATACATATACGCAGAAACAGAAGTCATCTGTGCGAGTTGCCCTTCAGGTAAGCATTTTTTCCCAAGCTTGAGCTCGGCAATAGAAATAATAGAACAAAGATTTGCATTGCCACAGCGTTCGCCGACACCATTCATTGTGCCTTGCACATGAGTTGCGCCTGCTTGAAGTCCAGCTATGGAGTTTGCAACGGCGAGTTCACAGTCGTTATGTGTATGGATTCCAAAAGTTGCCGCAGGCATTTCTTTTCTAAGGCTTGTCACAATTTCAGAAACCTCAGAGGGCAAAGTGCCTCCGTTGGAATCACAAAGAACAAGAGCGCCAGCACCTGCGCCATACGCAGCCTTCAAAACAGCTAAAGCGTAAGCAGGGTTTGCCTTATATCCATCAAAGAAATGTTCAGCATCAAAAAAAACAGTTTCTGCGTGTTTTTTCAGAAAAGCAATGGAATCTGCCACGATTTGCAAGTTTCTCGAAGGCTCAACACGCAAAGCGTCTTTAGCATGCTTCTCACTAGACTTGCCGAAAATAGTCAAAATCGGCACGTCCGCCGCAACAAGAGCAAGCATAGTTGGGTCAGTTTCTACACTATGATTTGCATGGTGCGTACTGCCAAAAGCGGAAATTTGAGCGTGCTTAAGAGAATAGGATTTAATTTCTTGAAAAAATTCGTTATCAACAGGATTAGCCCCAGGCCAACCACCCTCAATACACGCAACACCAAATTCGTCTAAACGAAGAGCTATCTTAATCTTATCAGGCGTACTTAACTGCACATCTTCACTTTGCGCACCGTCACGCAATGTTGTGTCATAAATATAAAAATCCATAAGCCCTCACTGATTTGTTAAGTATAGCTTTATTTTTTTGGCTGTACTTATTAGGTTAGGAAGGTTTCACCTCCCTAAAACCCACCACCTAAGGGCATGATGCCCTTAGGAAACCCCATATTATTGAGGACTTTAAATTAGCCCAAATTATACAGTCTCTTGTTTATCGAGAGCAAAAGTGGTGTGCAGAGTTTTCACTGCTGTTTCTATATGTTCTTCTAGAATGAGGCACGAAATTTTAATTTCTGAAGTGCTGATCATAATGATATTGATATCTGCGTTGTGGAGGGCTGTAAAGGCTTGCGCCGCAACACCGCTGTGATTACGCATGCCTACGCCAATGACAGAAACTTTTGCAACTTTGGTGTCATGTTCAACGCCAAGGCCTTCAATTTTTGCGCAAACGTCTTCTGTTATCGCTAGGGCACGTTTGAGGTCTCTGTGGGAAACGGTATAGGTCATATCGGTGATACCATCACGACTTGCCTTTTGCACAATCATATCAACGAGGATATCATTTTCCGCAAGTGGCACAAAAAGAGCAGCAGAAATACCTGGTCTGTCGGGTACACCGAGTAGGGTTATACGAACTTGATCTTTATCAAATGCGATACCTGATACCATATACAATTCCATCATATCGTCATCCTCTTCTTGAGTTACGAGAGTTCCTGGTTCATTGGTAAAAGTAGAACGAACCCAAACAGGCACATTAAATTTCTTTGCAAATTCAACGGAACGAATCTGTAAAACTTTTGCCCCCATAGAAGCCATTTCAAGCATTTCCTCATAATAAATTTTAGGAATAAGCCTCGCTTCAGGAACCATGCGTGGGTCGGTGGTGTATACGCCGTCCACGTCAGTATAAATATGACAATCACAAGAGCCAAGAGCCGCTGCAATGGCAACCGCAGAAGTATCAGAACCCCCACGCCCAAGCGTTGTGATGCGCTTGTCTGCTGTTACGCCTTGAAAACCAGCCATAACAATAACGTCGTATTTTTCAAGTTCACTGCGAAAATAATCCGCTTCAATGGAAATTATACGAGCGGCATTATAGGAGTCGTCTGTGAGGATAGGCACTTGATAGCCAAGAATAGAGCGAGCTTTTATGCCAGCTTGACGCAAGAGCATAGCGAAAAGGGCTATGGATTCTTGTTCACCCGTCGCAAGTAAGGCGTCGTATTCCGCAGGATCTGGTTCATCAGACCATTGGTGTGCCATTTCTATAAGCTTATTTGTTTGGCCTGACCTTGCAGAAAGCACCACGACGACTTTAAAACCCTCGGCAAGTGCGCCTTCAACCTTTCCACGCACTTTCTTCATGCACTCAAGGTCGGCGACAGAGGAACCACCAAATTTTTGCACTAGTATTTTCATGCCTGTTCCTATGGGTAAGAGGCTGTGTTTATTTTGTTTTAATAAATATACACCTGTTTACCAAAAAAATCATTATCATGCTTACTAAAAAAAGCATTGTATATTATATTTCTTTTTTGCCTTCAAATGAAGTTTGTAAAACCTGTTTCAAGTTTTCCATAAAAGAAATAGTTCTCTCTCCATGACTTAATAAACGTATTCGTCTTTTTTTTTCGCATGAGTTGCCAAAATTGTCCAGTTCTTCCGCAGGTATTTTTTCTTTATTTTCATCATTTTTTATTTTTTCTATATGGAAATAAAGGTCAAGGCGGTTCTCTTCCAAATCTGTCGCTTTTAGTCTTTCTGCCCATTCAAGAATAAGTAGAGTACTTTCAGGTATTTCTTGTAATTCTTCTGGTAAATTGGAATTGTCAGGCAAGCGATAAAGGTCTGCGTGGTAAATTTCAGGGACGGTAGGGTATTCATGGCAAAGAGTGAAGCTTGGGCTTGCGACTTCTGCATTTTCTGCCCCTTCAAGGGCGGAAACGAAAGCCCTTGTGAAGGTGGTTTTTCCTGCGCCTAAATCTCCATATAAATACAGGGCTCGTGGTAAAGAGTCTGCGAGTTGATGAGCGTCAACATTTGAAGAATTTTGACCGAGCGCTTTTTGAGTATAATCACGAAAAAGCGTTCCTAGACAAAAACCAAAACGCATAGTGTCATCTAAGCTTGATAGCGTATATTCCATTGTCCCAAAACCTCTTTTCAAATACTTGGCCTTCGTTTTAGCCCTAGGCTTGCTTTAGAATTTTTTTATAAAGCGAAGCTCTTTTAAAAAAGCCATTTCACAAAACAAAGCCATTTCACAAAACAAAACTATTTTATAGGCGCTAGGTATTATACAGGATTTTTACGTTTTTTTGCGCATTCAGGGCAAATACCTAGTAAAATATGGTGATGGTCAAGAAGTTTGAAGCCATGAGATTCTGCTAGTTCTTGCTGAATCTTTTCTACTTCAGGCAAATGGAATTCCACAGTTTTACCGCAATATTTGCATACAAGGTGGTCATGGTGTTGCTTTGCGGATACGATTTCATAGCGAGCAAAACCGTCGCCCACTTGTAATTCTTCAGCGAGACCTATGTCACACAAAAGCTTTACTGTGCGGTAAACAGTTGTTTGCCCAATGCTTGGCACACGCTGATGGACACGTTGATAAATGTCTTCTAAGGAGTGGTGTCCTTTCATGGAAAAAAAGACTTTGGCAATATTTATGCGCTGTTTTGTTGTATTTAAACCACGTTGATTCATAAGCATAAGAAAATGGTTAACACCTTCTTCCGCTATTTTAGCTGGGGATTTTTTGAGTGCGTCTTGGTTTTGATCCATAAAATTCCTCGTGATGTAGTGGGAAATATAAAATAAAATTTTTGTTAGGAAGCGAAATTCTGAGACAAGGAGCTGACAATAATAAAGAGCCATAAAAGAAATATGGGAGAAAGGGCAAGAATAGTTCTTTGCCATGTGAGGCGCAGTGCGTATTTCACCCCAACAAAAATATTCACCACAAACCATATAAGCCCAATAAGTGGCCCAATATACGGCACAATAGAGAGTATGGTTGGAGCATAAGCATAGGCTATCACCCGTAGAAGCAGGTTATAATCTGCTTGTTCTGGGTTTGTGATGCGAATGGCGAGATATAAAAAGGCAGTGAAGAGGAGCAATTGAAATACGGAAATAAAGGGGCTCATTATAATGGTCATGGGGGCGCTGAAATTCGCAACACTTTCTTGCACGCCAGGGCCAAGTAAATCTATATTATCAAAAGTCGAGAGCCATATTTGTAAACAGAGGGTTTGGAAAAGCCCAAGGAGAGCATAAAAAGTGGTGGGGCGAAGGGTAGAGCTTTGGCTGTGAATGGTGCTAAAAAACTCAGGCGCACGAAACATAACCCTTGCAAGAGTTTGAAACATGGAACCAAAAATACCGTATCTTTCTGCATGCTCCCAGGGAACATCGTCAGTCACCATTTGATAATTTTCGCTGTCATTTGATTTTGCATTGTGGGCATTATCTTGCGGATTGTGCAAAACATTATCTCTGTCATCTCGTTCGTGTTTTTTTGTGAGATCTTCTTCACGCAATGGTTTTGGATCTTCTTCGTTTGCTGAATTATGATTTTCTTTTTGTGTTGCTTGAGCTTGCCTGTTTTCTGTCTCGGTGCGTATTTTTGTGGCTGGCTCGCTCTTGTCTTTTCTTTCTGCTTTTTCTTCGCCCAAAGACTCGCCAGATAATTCACCCAAAGATTCGCCCAAAGATTCACCCAAAGATTCACTAGGCACTTCTTTTTCTAGGGAGGGAGATTCTATTTCAGATTCTAGCCCGTCAGTAGAAGGCAAGGTCTTTTCTTCTGACTTTGCTACCTCGTCAGCCTTGCCTGCTTCACTTGAAGCCATATCCGTAGAGGTCTCAACTTTGCTCACATCAACATCATCATAATTAGAACAAATGTTTTCGATGAAATCACCTGTTTCTGGGTCACGAAAGCGAAATTTATTTTCACAGCGAGGGCAGGTTGCCATGGTAGAAGAAGCAGGAATTTGCTTGCTGTCGACACTTCTTTTAAAATGACATTTAGGACATGATATATGCATAAAAACCTCTTCTGCTATTTATTCAGTAAAATATAAATTAGTAAAATTCTTTTAGGGTAAGGCGGGATAATAACCCCAAACCAAAAACGTTTTTTCAGGAAGGGGGGAGTTTGAGGGGGGAAAACTCATTTTGTACCACAAAATGGGGTTTCCCCTCTCATAACAATAACAAAACATAATAATAAAACAAAAAACAAACTAGGACACTAAATAGGGGTTATCCTTCAGTAAATATTCTTTCACATATTCGCCGACGCCTTCTTCTAGTGAAGTGAAGGAGACGGGGCAGTTTTGTGTTTTGAGCCAAGCCATATCTGCCTGTGTGAAGTATTGGTATTTACCTCGTAGTTGTTCAGGTAGTGGGACATATTTAATATTGACGGGAGTGGCCATGGCATTGAAAACTGCGGTGGCGACACTGTTCCATGTGCGAGCTTTCCCTGTGCCTACGTTGAAAATTCCATTGACTTGTTTATTTTCAAGAAGCCAGAGAATGAGTTTGGCACAATCTTTCACATAGATAAAGTCACGTAATTGTCCACCATCTTCGTAGTTTGTGTGGTCAGAGGCAAAAAGTTGTAGTGCGCCTGTTTCTTTGATTTGTGTTACGGCTTTGCAGGCAACGCTTTTCATATTGCCTTTGTGATATTCGTTGGGGCCGTAGACATTGAAAAATTTGAGATTAACCACGTCGTTTAGAGCGTCATTTTTTATGCACCACATATCAAATAATTGTTTGGAGTAACCGTACATATTGAGTGGTTGTAGTTTTTTTGTAAGCTCTAAATCATTTGAGAAGCCTTGACTTCCGTTACCGTAGGTAGCGGCAGAACTTGCGTTTACAAAGCGGATTGCGTGTTTTTTTGCAAAGAGGAAAAGTTCTCGGGTGTAATGGAAATTGTTTTCCATGAGAAAATCCGCATCAAGCTCTGTTGTGCTTGAGCATGCCCCCATATGAACAATGCCTTCGATGGCAGAAGAGCCAGAAACCGCAGATGAGGAAGTAGATGCAGAAACAGATGAAGCCGCCGCCGCAGAAGTTCCTGAGTGAACACCTAAAGAAGTACTTGAAGAAAAGTCTAGGGAGTTTTCCCGTATGCGGCGTATAAACTCATCACGATGCATATAATCGGAGTAGCTTAGACCAACGAGATTTTTCCACTTTTCCGTAGAGGCAAGATTATCCACTACTAGGATATCTGAAATTCCTTTTTGATTGAGTGCCCATATAACGGCACTGCCAATCATTCCTGCTCCACCCGTCACAATATACATACAAACCTCTTTGTATTATGGATTAGTCCGCTCCGTATAATGGATTAATCCGCCATTTTCACAATGCGAATACCATCACCACTTTGTCTTGCTTGTAGTCCAAACATAATCATAGTTTGCATAAGTGGGCGCCCGAATAAGAAGCCTAAAACTTCTTTTGGTGCGGCTTCTTTTTGCACGACAAGTTCACGAAGGGAGCGGTCATATTCAAGGGCTTCGATAAATTTAGTACGACATTCGTCTTCTTGGTCGATTTTAATAGCCCATTCTGCGAGTTTGCCATAGGCAACCATTTCTTCATGGGTATTAATAAGCTCAAGCCACCAGTCGGGTGCATTTATGAGTTTGCATATTTTTTCTCTGTCGAGGCGTTCTTCGTTGGTGAGTTGCATAAGAGCTTCAGGCTCTTTACAGTAGAAGGCACGACATTCTGCAGGGTGTTTTCCGTGTAGAAAGCAGCGTTTATTTGAAGTCAGAAAGCGACACGTCCAGTCGTCTGGACGTGAGCCTTCTGAAGGAGAGATTTTAATAAGCTCATTAGGTATAGGGATAAGCCTGTTTTTCATATCATCACGCACAAGTTCCCCTGTGCGAATAGTGACCACATCTTGAACTTGAAGTATATTTTCTTCAAATAAAAAACCATCTTTGATATGAAGAGCTGGTCCGCCTTTTTTACAGCAGATTCCGCAATTCTTGCATGAGGTATCAGCTTTGCTCATTTTTCAATCCTACTTGGCTTAGTAGCCTTGTTCTTCTAATTTTAATCGGGCAATGCGTACACGCCGCATGTCTCGATGGGTTTCTAGTATATTCCGTTGTTGGGTATACGCGTAAATTTCCTTAGGGAAAAACTCTTTATCTTGCACTTCCCTAGCCATTAAATCTTTAATGGCTAGGGTGCAAGTATTTTTCCACTCATCTATGATCGTGATTTCTTTTTCTAAATCACAGATCTTCGTTGCCATTGCTTGGTTCAGGAACGTCTGCAAGGTCTGCATAAACTCCTTGGGCAATGACTCTTCTACGAGTGCTTTTTTCATGCTTCCGCTCAGGTTTTCTTAGTTCTGGGTTTGGTAAGGTGTTATACATACGCCAGTAGAACGGATAATAATCATTAAGAATATTAGGGTTTACAAGCTTTATTCTTGGTCGAACATACGCACCAAGCGCAAAGGCTACTGCCCAAGCGGCTGTTGGCGCAAGCCATGCAGACATGTCCGCATCTATTTTTTGCAAGTTCTCATCAAAACCGATATGGGCTAAGAAGCTCGTAATGATATCATTTTGTGCTTCAAACTCAGGGTATTCAGAGATATTCATAACCGTATCTTTAGCAGATGCAAGGGCATATAAAAGAACGGAAATTGGAGTTGGGCTATAAGGAATTGTTCCAGATTCTGGCATATTGATTGGCGAATCAGAAGCACCGCTTGCACGGGCTGAATTTTCAATAATATTCCATTCAAGGTTTGCAAAATCCATAATTTCTTTAATCATTCTTTGCTGACCACGGTCTTGCCATACACCAGTAAGTTGGACATAGCCACTTGTAAACGCTGGTAAAAGGAAGAAGAATGCGCAAATTTCTGCATCAGAAGGTACAAGGATTTCTGCTTCAAATTTTGGAACAGATTTTTCACAAATAAAGACATTGCCTTCAAGATTAACGCTCACAGCAGACGCTTTGAGAACATCATCAAGTTCTTCAAACATGATATCCCATTCTTTTTGCAAAGCAGGCTTTTCTGCTAACATGGCAAAATAGTCTGTCATATCAAAGCGAATATTGGTTTCCCAAAAAGGCGCAGCGAGAAGAAGTGCAAACACAAAATCTCTTGGTAAATCAGCAGGAAGCATTATTTCTTCAGGCAACATACCAGAAGCTTCTATGCGAATTGGTAAACCATCTTGAGCGGCAATAACCTGAACAAGACGAGCGCCAATTGTTGGCAAGAAACGGGATATCGGTGCGAAATCAACGGTGAGTAAATCACCTTCGCCAGATATTTTGATGTGATAAGGCAAGCCAATAGAAAGCGCAACACAAATCCAAAGATTGAGTGAGTCTTTACCTACATGCAATACTTTATCGCCACCACGTTCAAGTCCTTTAGACTCTCTGCTCATGACGCTGCCGTCATTTTCATACCACAAGTCACCGCCGAGGCAGTTGAAAGACTTCATGCCATCAATAATGGAATCAGTCAGAGGTACGTTTTTCATGCTGGTTTCTTTTCCGCTTGCAGCTGCAAGGGCCAAGTAATAACGAGCAATGCGAGAAGACGCAGGCGCAGGAAGTTCTACTTGCACAGGCTTTGGAGCTGGAGAAAGATTGAAATATGGTTGATCCACATCGCTTTCTCTTATCGCTTCAACACTTTGTATAAGGATGAAAAGGTCACGAGATGCTTTAGGATCTCGGCAGAATTTTGCAGAGTTTCCTTCCCATGCGAGACGAATTTCTTTTTCCTTGCTTGCATCTAAGGCTTTATCTGTAATCAATTTTTCAAGAAAACGAGCACGTTTTGCTACGAGCTTTACGATACCTTTGTCGATATCCATAAGCTCTTGTAAATCGGTGCGTTCAAAACCACCACGGTCGCCAGGACCACGGTCATTATAAGTGAACTTACCTGCGCGTTCAAAACGTCCGCCTCTATCTTCACGATCACCGCCGCGAGGTCTGTCGCCACCACGATCACGATCACCACCACCAAAGCGAGGTCTATCACCACGGTCACGATCACCGCCGCCGAAACGAGGTCTGTCACCACGGTCACGATCACCGCCGCCGAAACGAGGTCTGTCACCACGGTCACGATCACCACCGCCAAAGCGAGGTCTATCACCACGGTCACCACGATCGAAACGAGGTCTGTCTTCGCCACCTTCATGGTTGAACTGAGGAGCGCCTTGCCCTTCAGAAACAGGGAATTCTCTTGGCACTGTGTGCAGTGTTGAGAGGTCGATGCTTACTTGATTCTCGGTGTTCTGACTTTCTGCATTCTCTGGTTTGTCAAAGCGTGGACGCTCTTCACCATTAAAAGGACGGTCAAAGCGTGGTCTATCACCACGGTCTCTGTCTCCGCCACCGAAACGAGGTCTATCACCGCCGCCGAAGCGTGGTCTGTCGCCGCCACGGTCACGATCACCGCCACCAAAGCGTGGTCTGTCGCCACCACGGTCACGATCACCACCGCCAAAGCGTGGTCTGTCGCCGCCACGGTCACGATCACCACCGCCAAAGCGAGGTCTGTCGCCACCACGGTCACGATCACCGCCGCCGAAACGAGGTCTGTCGC
>CAMQVJ010000078.1 GCA_947038175.1 uncultured Desulfovibrio sp. | reverse complement strand
CTCTTTCCCCCAAACCCCCTATCTCTCAAAAAACTTTAATATGGGAAAAATTAAGGTTTACAGCCAGCCAACGGGCAACGTAGCCTTTTGCGTTTACGAGCATAACGAGTAATTACGCAAACAAACTTTTCAAGTTTGCCTCTTAGGTAAACAAACTCCTATCTCTCATAAAACTTTAATATTAAAATAGCGTGACGAGAGGCAAGTCTCACAAATTAAAAGGATTCCCCCCTAAACTTTCTTTAATTCAAGACGATTATAACTTATAGTATTAATCATTTTAGAGCTGAAGCCCTTAAACATCTTCAAAACGGATCTATATTATGATAACACCTACCAATCAAAACATCTCTCATGCGTCCTCCTCTTCTACGTCTCTCTCTTCCCTGTCGGCTGAATCGTTTTTCAAAAAACGCAACGCAGAAAACGAGAAAGAAGATTCTAAAACAGAATCAAAAGCGTATACTATCAATATTTCTGACGCAGGGCGTCAAGCTCTCGGGCGCACCCAAGGTGCCCCTAATTCCAGTTCTTCAGAAAATAACAGTGGATCTTTCACTTTTGCTTCTGCTCAAAATTACGACGCAGACAATTCAAACACTGCAAAAAGAACAGGAAACACAAACAGCGTAAAAGGACAAAAAAATCCTAACGATGTTGACAAAACAGAAAACACACAAAACACCATGAACGCAGGAACTCTCGCTTCTGGTGCAACTGTGAATGTCTATACAGAAAAATACGCCGATGGTGACGAAAAAATCCCTGGCACCACAGAAAAAACAATGGCGGAAATTACCCATAAAAATGGCACTGTTGAAACCATCGCTCTAACAGCAAACACCGTTATCAGCGAAGATGCAAGCGGACAACTCATAGTTAAAGAAGTTCCCAAGACTCAAGAAGCTGTCGGCATGAACTCCGATGGATCGCCCATTATGAAAGACGCCCCTATGCATCTTCAAGGCACAGACGGGGACGATGTCATCATCAATATATTTGAAGGCACAGAAAGCATTCAGGGTGGCACAGGAAATGACACCGTTATTTCTTTTCACGATGTCGCAAGCATAGATCTTGGCGAAGGTAATAATGTCTTGCAAGCAATGGGTGGCAATTATGCGAATGTTGTCGCAGGCAATGGCAACAACCTCATCGACGCCACGAAAGCAAACTCCTATTTTGAAAGTATTTCCTTCGGAGATGGGAACAACAGCGCAAGCATTGATTCCGCTGCTACCATCAATATGGGAGATGGGGCCAATATCATAAATGCAGCCTTAGTATCCAACGAATTAAACGTAGGCAGCGGAAATAATAATATAGATATAAAGAACCTCACAGGAAAAATAAACACAGGTAGCGGTAATAACAATATAGATATCAGTAGCATGCTTGCAGATTCAGAAGTAAGCCTCGGTACTGGTAACAATAAAGTAGATGTTACCAACATGCTTGACGGTAGCCGTATTACAAGTAACAACGCAGAAGCTGAAACGGGCACTCAAGAAGTTAACGCCAGAAATATGACTGGCGCCGACATCAATCTAGGCAGCGGAAATCATACCGTCAGCGTGGACAAAATGGAGAACTCCAGTCTAAAAACAGGCAATGGAGACAATGAGCTTAGTGTAAAAGAAATGAATAATTCCCAGCTAGATACAGGTGATGGAGATTCTAGAATTAACATAGAAACGATGTTTAAATCCTCGCTCAATGCAGGCACAGGCAATAACGCCTTTTATATGGACTCCCTATCCGAATCTACAATTAATATAAAGAAAAATGAAAAAGATGACCCCGAAAGAGGCAAGAACTCTTTTAACATCAAAGATGAGATGAAAAACTCAGAAATCTATGCCGGTGACGGTGATAGCAAATTTAATATTAGCACCATGGATGAAAGCGTCATTAATTCAGGCAAAGGGAATGACTCCTTCAATTTCGACGATATCGGTAGCGGAAACATAAGCACCGGCGAAGGTGACGATATCATCAACGTAAAAGGAAGCATCTGGGGACACGAAAATGCAAGCCCCCTTAATGTAGAAATGGGAGAAGGTGAAAACAAACTAAATGTTGGCGGACACGCCCACAAACTCCAATTCAATTCCAAAGGCGAAAATGATTCCGTGACTATTGGCTCTTTCCTCAGTGAAAGCTCCATAAATACAGGATTCGGGGAAGATAAAGTAAATCTAAACCCAAGCAGTTTCGTTTATAAAAGCGAAGTCTCCTTTGGTATAAACGAAGAAGAACAAGCAAAAACCCACGAAATATCAGAGAAAGATACAGATAATATTCAATCAAAATTACTCTTCCAAAATGCAAACCCAGAAGCAAACAAAATTCTTGAAGAAACACTAAAGAACTCACCCTTCTATACCCCATCACCTATGCGGGATATTTACGGTGTATAAATAAGATTTTTTGAGGGCAAAAGAATTTTTTTGGGGAGGAAGATTTTTTGGGGAGTTGAACTCCCCAAACCCCACATTCTGTGTTCTTTGTAAACAAAGCACACAAAAAAACAGACAAGCCAAATTATTCAGCCTGTCTGTTTTTTTATCTATGATTTTGTTTTTTTGAGGGGTTTTATTTTTGAGAGCCTTTTTATTCTGAGAAGAGAACAAAGCAAGCCACAAATCTAAACGCACCTTAAAATTTATTTGCTTTCATCTTCCACGCTATAACCCAAGATTTCTCCCGTGGTCGCATTAATTTCATATTCATATTCCGTGGACTTCACCCAGAATGTCACATCATATTCCATGACGCCATCATCACGGTCAAGCTTACAAATTATATGAGAAATATCAGTAGGGCTCAATCCAGCATCTTTCAAAGCGATACTCTTTGCTTTTTCCTCACCAATATTATTTTGATTCGCAGCAAAGGCATTTCCAGCACCAAACGCTAAAACAAGGGACGCCACCAAACATAGGGGTATAAATAACTTTCTCATAAACAATCTCCTTTTTTGTATAGATATTTAGCCATGCTTTGTTCCTAAAACTGACAAACAACACATTCCTAAACGCTCTATTTTTTATGTGTAAAATAACTCTATATCTCAAAGATTAAAGCAAGATTAAAAATTGTATCTTTGAAAACTTACCGAAAAACATTTTTATAATTTAGAACTTTATGCCTATCAAAAATTAGAATAAATCAAAGGAGCCTTCATAATCTATATCCTTGCCCGTGATTCTTCCACTTGTCGCATTAATCTCATATTCATATTCTTTAGAACCAACCCAAAATTCCACCTCGTATTCTGCAACACCATCATCATAATCAAAGCCACACATAATATGGGAAAGCTGCGCTTCGCTCAAGCCCGCATCTTTCAACGCAATGGCCTTTGCTCTTTCTTCCCCAATATAATTTTGATTCGCAGCAGAAGCATTTCCAGCGCCAAAAGCTAAAACAAGCGAAGCCGCCAAACATAGGGGTATTATAATATTTCTCATGCTAAATCTCCTTTCTTTTATATAGTTTTCTAAACGATGCCTTCTTCTTCCTAAAATTCTTTGTAACAAAAAAGCTCATTGCTCTTTCATTCCCTCTATGAACCAACTTTACAAGCCAAAGATTAAAGCAAGATTAAAAGAAACTATTATTTTGAAAAGGTCACAGTGAAACACGTTCCCACATTCAATTCACTTTTCACCGTGATATGCGCACCATGCATTTTTGCAATTTGCTTTGTCATAAAAAGACCTAAGCCCATACTGCCATTTTGCTCCGCCGTTCTCGACGGGTTCACCTGATAAAATCGTTGCCAAATTTTTGATTGCTCATCCAATGCGATTCCTATCCCATTATCCTCAACAGATAAAACAATCTCTTTCTCCGTTTCCCATAATCGCACGTCGACCGTACCCAAACAATTACCAGATTCCACACCCGATTTATTACCCGACCCAACGCCCAATTCCGTAGCAGGCGCCTTAGCATAACGAAAAGCGTTATTAATCAAATTAGTGATAAGTCTTGTCATAATAGTCTGATCAAGGTTCAGCATAACACGAGGTGCTATTTCACAGCGCAGTTCTAAATGAGCAGGGCAAATATGCGCCTGGTCTTTACAAAGCCCCGTAAGCAAATCACTAAAATCCGCAAGCTTAAAATCTGTTTTTTCAAGACCACGGTCCAAACGATTAATATTCAGCAAGTCATTTATAAGCTTAGACATTTTGAAAGCCTGTCTCTGAATTACCTCAAGCGCTTCTTCCCTGTCCTCTTGCGTTGCCTTCTCCCCTCTTGCGTATTCACACTGCGCTAAAATCACAGCCGTAGGCGTTCGCAATTCATGGGACGCATCAGAAGAAAACTGCTTCTCGCCCTCAAATGAACTCTCTAACTGCGCAAACATTTCATCAAATGTACGAGCAAGTTCATAAACCTCGTCCTTTCCATCACCCAAATTAATCCGCAAAGAAAGGTTTTCACTCTCATTAATTTCCTTTGCCAAATTAATAATTTTATCTATAGGCCTAAAAGCACGCTTAGAAATAAAATAACAGCCCAATGTCGCAAACAAAACAAAAAACGGCAAAGATATCAACGCAATAAAAAACAACAAATGAACAAGATCCGCCACTTCATCAAGCTCAATAATCCCTCGCACCCAAACACGGCCATAATCTTCCACATCTATCAATTTATCGTAAATATAATACTCTATGCCATCAGAAAAAAGGCTACGCAGCGACATATCTTCAAGCGCTAACTCAAGTGCCCCACTCGGAGACTTACCCGATATAAGCGCACCCTCTTGTGTATAAACTAATGTATAGACACCACTTTCAAAGAAATTCACATCATCAAGCTCTAAACGCCCATCATCAAATTCTATCTCTTCAGCGTTATCATCAAGCACCCGTACAAGCTGTCTTTTTCCACTCACCTCTATAATAGACGTACCCATAGACAGCATGAAGCCCAAAACCAAAGTCACCAGCAAAAGCATAAGAACCGCATTCCACAAAGTAATCTTTGATTTAATAGACACATTTCTAAAAGAAAATATTTTCATACATAACGCCTTTATACATACTTTTTTCATACACAACTTCTTTATACATAACGCTTTTAGACACAATATTATTCACATATGACTTTATTCATACATACTATTCTGCATACTGACTTTATAAAATTCACTTCTGCATGCACAACTTCTACACAAACAACTTTCTTCATACATATATTCTACATAAATAAAATTCTAAGAGCTACTTTCCCGTATAACATAACCACTACCACGCACAGTATGAATAAGCTTTACATCATAGTCTTCATCAATCTTCTTTCTAAGATACCGAATATAAACATCAACTATATTAGAACCGCCCTCGTAATCATAACTCCAAATGTGATTCTCTATTTTCTCACGGGAAAGAACCGCACCTGCATTATGCATCATATACTCCAAAATAGTATACTCCTTAGCAGAAAGGCCTATAACAGTATCCCCACGCTTCACCACATGTGAACTACAATCAAGACTCAAATCACCCACATGCAACACATTCGTAATCTTCCCCGATCCCTGACGAGTCAAAACCCGTATTCGTGCCATAAGCTCCTCAAAAGAAAAAGGCTTCACAAGATAATCATTAGCCCCAATGTCCAAACCATTCACCCTATCAACAACCGTATCCCTCGCCGTTAAAAATATAACGGGCGTCTTTATTCCCCTCGAGCGCATCACCTCTACAACAGAAAATCCGTCTCGCTTTGGCATCATTACATCCAAAATGATAACATCATACTCCGTCGACTCAATGAATGAAAGCGCCTCCTCACCATCAAAAGAAACATCGACACCATAACCCTCAGACACCAACTTCTTTTTAATGATGTTGTTCATGTCTCGCTCATCTTCGGCTATCAATATTCGCATATATTAATCCCTATTGTATTTTAGTTTATTTTATTTTATTTTTCTGGGGGGAAACCCCATTTTGTGGCACAAAATGAGTTTTCGCTCTGCTCTCTATTTCCGTATTTGCTCCTTTTGTCGCAAACGGAAACGACTTCATCGCCCGTTGGATAGGCCCCCATACCCCCCTTCCTGAAAAGGCGTATGGGTATGTATTTTGTAAACAAAACCTCGGTGCGACGTTTGTTAAAACCTATGGCAAGCAGCAAATCCGTCAGCGTCATCGCTAAGTACGCCAACCTGCACCAAGCACAAAAGCCTACAGCGTCTCGGTAATCCAAAAAAAACCTTCAGCGCCGGGGGCGCACTAGGTAACTCTTCGGCAAGCAATGAGAAGTTTCACCCAAGCAAGCGAAGCGGCGAGAGTGAAACTAGCCTCTCTTAGGGGGAAATGCAGCGGGGATTCCAAAGGGGTATTCTGCTAGGTTTGGCCTGCCTTAGCGAGGCACGAGCTTAGGCAGAGTAAGCTAGTGCCAGAAGGGCGTAAGCCCGAAGAGCCAAAGGCTCGGCAAAAGCAGATTTATCCCCCGATAGCAATACCCACTTTGGTCGGGGTTCATAAGGGGCTGAAAGTCCCTTAAATAATATCATAGCACGCAGTGCTATACGGCGCTTCTAATATTCCTCACCGTGTGGCGTATGCCACCCCCGAAAGCCTGCGCCAAGCACGGAAGCCATTGGCAAGCACCAAAAAATACAGCAGTCCTCACCACCCAAAAAAACGCAAAAACCAAAGCAAAAAACATAAAGGTGATACAAAAAAAAATTTAAAATGCCTTTCCTCACGGCTTGGCGTATGCCACCCAAAAAAGCTTATGGGCTGTCTCTCTTAACAACAAAAACCGTCGCAATGACATTTCTCCTTGTATGTAATTCATCCTATCCCTACAAGATTAAAACAAGATTAAAAAAGGGACATCAATAACATACTAATAATGTTTTTTTAAGGAAGGGGGGTGTGGGGGGAACCCTCGTTTTTTTTCAAAAAAAACGTGGTTTCCCCCCACAAAAACCAAACTCTCCCCACAAAATCCAAACTCCCTCCCCTCCCACAAAATCCAAACTCTAAAAAAAAGGGCAGTTTTGAACTGACCCCTTTTTTTTTATATAAAGCTAATGTTTTTATATTTTAGCTACGAGGACGCCACCGAGGTAGTGTTCACAGACACGTCCTTTTAGTGTTTGTCCAAGCCAAGGGGTATTGGCAGATTTTGAGTGCATATTTTCCTTATTCACTATCCAATCTATGCTAGGGTCAAAGAGAAAAAAGTCTGCCACATCGCCTTCTTTGAAGGAGTTGTAAGGAAGCTTAAATATTTCCGCAGGATTTTTTGTGTAACAGCGGATAATATCTTCTTGAGTCAGCACTTTATCACTGACTAGGCTCCATAATAAAGTGAGCGCAGTATCAAGCCCACTGATGCCATTGGGTACTAAATCGAGGGGATGTTCTTTGTCGTGGGCGGCATGGGGGGCATGGTCAGTAATAAGGCAATCAATCAAACCTGACTTCACCGCTTCACGCATGGCGAGCATGTCAGATTCTACACGCAGAGGCGGATTAACTTTAGCATTGGTGTTATAACCATCGATTGCATTTTCTGTGAGTAGTAAATAATGTGGGCAGGTTTCAGCAGTGACTTTCACGCCTCTGTCCTTTGCACGCTTAATTTCATCAAGACTGCGCTTACAAGAAACATGGGCAATATGCACAGGAATATCAAGGAATTCTGACATAAGCACATCTCGTGAAACTTGAAGCGCCTCACCGATATCAGGCTGTCCCTTCACGCCAAGTTTAGCCGACAAAACACCCTCATTCATATGCGAACCACGAGCAAGATACGGATCTTCGCAATGATCAATGAAAAGCATATCAAGGTCAGAAGCGTATTCCATGGCACGGCGCAGAATCTCAGTGCTATAAAGAGGCACGCCATCATTCGACACCGCTATGCAACCTGCCTGCGAAAGCTCACCAAATGGCGCAAGCTCCTCGCCCTTCAAGCCCAAAGTTGCCGCAGCAACGGGGTGAAGAAATGGCCCATTCGGACGAGCATTTTTTGCCTTTTCAAGCATATAACGTGTAGTGGTTGCGCTATCATTAACAGGGCTTGTATTCGCCATGCAAAGCACATGTGAAAAACCACCATGCGCCGCAGCGTCAAGACCTGTAATAATATCTTCCTTCCACTCCATGCCAGGATCACGGAAATGAACATGCACATCAATAAGACTTGGGAATAAAACCTTTCCCGTAGCGTCCACTGTCTTCAAATTAACAATCTTTTTACTGTCTTTCACATGCGAATCTAAATTCTCAGCAAACGCAAGAACCTGTCCGCCATTCTTTCCATAATTTGCGCCGTAATTAGACTCGTGCTTATGACTCGCTTCGTCCCTACCCTGAGACACACCATAATCTTGCGCCTCTTTCGCACTCTCACTGAAAAGAAAATCCATCTTCTTACCACAATATTCAACATTCTTTATAAGTATCATTTTTGCCTCCAAGGCTAGTGTGCTGTTAGGAGTTGCTTCTTTTGGGAACTCTTGAGGGGAAACCACGTTTTTGCACCCGTTCGGGTATAAAATTATCTAAGCAAATTCTTTGCTAAGATAATCTAATGAAAAAAACGAGGTTTCCCCTCAAACTCCCCTTCCTTAAAAAACACTTAATCTTATATATTATTTGGGATTCTTTTTGGGAGAAGAAAACCCCCATCTTTCCTAAAAACTTTATATGACTAGGTATTTGTAAAACTAGAAATTTTGTATGTACTTTTATATGGTAAATCGCTTTTTCAGGAAGGGGGGTCTGGGGGGAAACCTCATTTTGTGCCACAAAATGGGGTTTCCCCCCAGAAAAAATCCACACCCACTCCTAAAAATGGGGTTCCCCCCAGAAAAATCTTTTTCCCTAAAAATTATTCTACTGTGCTTGTGTCGTTTCGGGTGCCATAGAGGTAGAGAACGGCCATACGGGTGGCGACCCCTGCGGATACTTGGTTGAGTACGAGGCTGTCGTTTGAGTCTGCCACATCGGAGGCAATTTCGAGCCCTCTGTTCATGGGGCCTGGGTGTAATATTTTGGCATTTGGTTTGGCAAAGCTGAGGGCTTTTTGTGTGAGACAGTAGCGAGTGGCGTAGTCTCCTAGGTTTGGTAATAGACCTGCGGCTTGTCGTTCTAGTTGTAGGCGTAGACACATAACGGCGTCTACATCGCGGGTGGCTTTGTGTAGGTCGTTGTAGATTTCGATGTCCCAGTCATCTAGATATCGAGGTAGAAGAGTGCGGGGGGCGCATACACGCACCTTGACACCGAGTCTAGTAAGGAGATTTACATTGGAGCGAGCCACTCGGCTGTGACTAATATCGCCAAGAATGAGTAGTGTTTTCCCTTCAAATTTCCCATCCCATGCATCCCGTAGGGAATAGGCATCGAGTAGGGCTTGGGTTGGGTGTGCGTGCCACCCATCGCCGCCATTCACTACACTGCAATTAAGTCGTTCTGCTAGAAAGCTTGCGGCGCCACTACTTGAATCACGGATAACTATGATGTCTGGGTTCATGGCTTGTAGGGTGAGGGCGGTGTCTTTGAGTGATTCGCCTTTTTGTAGACTTGAGCCAGATTTACCAAGGGCAAAGGTGTCTGCGGAGAGTCGTTTTCCTGCGGTGTCAAAAGAGAGTTTTGTTCTTGTGCTTGGCTCTGAGAAGAAGAGCACCACAGTTTTACCTTTGAGCGTGGGTACTTTTTTCACAGGTCGTTGATTTATTTCGTGGAAATTTTTAGCAGAATCTAATAGATAGAGGATCTCTTCTGTGGAAAGGTCGCTCACATCGAGTAAATCTTTGTGTTGCCATGTAGTCAATGACATAGTGTTCTCTCTTTTATGGGACAAAACTCGTTATAAAATGACATGAATAGACAGAATCTGCCCATGTTTTAATATACGTATTTGAGGCTAAAGTTTAGGCATTAAAAAAAGCTCTTTGCGTATGACGTAAAGAGCTTTTTTTGCGCTGATACGCAAGAAGACATACTAAAGCAGAGGCCTACAATTGTAAAGACAAATTTGACACTATGAGCAGTTTAAAGCACGCCTTGCAATTTACCCTAAAATAAGAGAGAGTAGCGCATATTTAGTGATTACAGAAATAAATTGAAATGATTACAGAAATAATTGAGCCGAATAAGCAGCTTAGAGTACATAAAGGTAGGGACTTGCATGGGGCGTTATACGTGTGTATATAATGAAGATAATCTTTGCATTGATGTGGAAGTTTCTCGTGAGGGAGCTAACCCATTGTTTCTTATTGGAAATGGGGGTGCACAAAGAGAAATAGCTACCCTGCCAAGAGATCTGGATATAGAAAAGCATTTACCTGTATTTATTGGTATCGGCATGGGGCATGGCTATCGTGAATTTCGTAAGCAATACCCTCTTGCACCTGTGGCGATTGTTGATAAAGAGAAGGATTTATGGGAAGCCGCTGACATAGATATTAAGGATGAAAACACGCTTATTCTCCATGATGATGTCACAAGTAGTATTATGTCCAAGTTAACAGCATGGCAAAATACATATATATCTAAATCATTTATACCTGTAGTACACCCTTTTTATCAGCGTCTTGATAAAACTTTTTATGGTGATATTCGTGAAAAACTCCTCGCCAATCAACAATTTGATTTTTGGGGCAAGGCTCGGTTTGAGAGATTTCAGCAGAAGAAAACAAAATTACTTCTTATTTCTTCACAATATTTTTTACTTGGAGAAATAGAGTCTGCCTGTACTCGATTAGGTGTGGAGTATAAACATTTACAACTAGAAAATGAGGAAATGGGTAGTCAAGAATTTATTGAACAACTCCTCAAAGAAGTTCTTTTATTCAAACCTGATGCTCTTCTCACCCTAAATCATTCAGGTGTCGACCGTGAGGGTGTCCTCATGGATTTATTAGATAAATTACAGCTCCCTTTGATTTCATGGTTTCTCGATAATCCCCATTTAGTTTTATCCGCATACACAGGACTAACAAGCCCTTGGCTACATATATTCACATGGGATAAAGATAATATAGCTTCCCTAAAATCAGAAGGATTTGAAAACACCTACTACCTACCTTTAGGCACAGACCCTGAGCGCTTTCATCCACGCAATAAGCAGGAAAAATCTCCTACTTCATGGAAAAGTGATGTCTCTTTTGTGGGCAATTCCATGTACTATAAAGAGGAAAAGGCATGGGGAAAAACAAAATTCCCGTCACGCTATTTCAAAGACTTCTTATCTTTGGCAGTTAAATTTTCAAAAGTTGATGAAAAATCCATCACAACATTCATCAAGAATCAAACAAATCCAAAGCATAAACCACTGATTGATATTTATAATGCAACAAAAACCCAGTACGAAAGGCTTGCCTTTGAAACAGGGCTCACTTGGGGCGCAACAAAAGATTATCGCTATGAATGCGTAAAACAACTTCTTGATTTTAAACCCCTTATTGTGGGTGATGATGGTTGGAAACTTTTATTTAAAGAAGAGAAAAGGCAATGGAGATGGCTTGATGCCATAACGTATTATACGGAACTGCCTATTTTTTATACACATTCTAAAATCAATTTCAATTGCACCAGTATGCAAATGAAAGGGGCGAGCAATCAACGCATTTTAGATGCCCCCGCCGCAGGCGCTTTTGTTATCACCGATTGGCGTGAACAAATCGCAAGCATGTTTGATGAAAAAACAGAACTTGTCTGCTTTAGGGAAAAAGAAGAAATACCTGACCTTATTCGCTATTATCTCAAACACGACACCGAACGGGAAAATATTGTCCAAGCGGCCCGAAAAAGAGTTTTGGCTTGCCACACATGGGAAAAACGAGTGGAAGAAATTATCTGTGTTATGCAAGAAAAATATAAAAAATAACAAGCCAATATTATGGCATAAGTATCTAACGTATCTATAATTCCTACACAAACAAACAAACAAACAAACAAACAAACAAACAAACAAACAAACAAACAAACAAACA
>CAMQVJ010000077.1 GCA_947038175.1 uncultured Desulfovibrio sp. | reverse complement strand
ATGTGCAATTGAAATATTGGCGTCCCCAAGGGGATTTGAACCCCTGTTGACGACGTGAAAGGCCGCTGTCCTGGGCCGGCTAGACGATGGGGACGTATGTGGTTACCCACAGAAACTACTACGAATAGCAATTTCGTTTTTTCTTATACAAAACCTTTTGCACTATGTCAAGCTTTTAATATAAATTCATGACTTGTACAAACTAGAGCTTGCGATTTTTCGAAACAGATCGGAATATAAAATCACATATAAACCATGTTATGGCAACGGCGAGTATTCCGAAAATCCAACCAACAACAATATCTAAAGGATAGCTATTTCCTGTATATATTCGAGACCAGCCAACCAAAACAGGAAAAACATAAACCCAAGGGCTTGCCCTATGGAACAAGAGCCCTATAACGAAGGCAATTGCCATAACACTCGCCGCAAAGGCAGAAGGCATGGAGTAACTTGACTGAGTAAACACATCACTTAATAATGCTTGTTTATATCCAAGCTCAGGTACTGAATCGCTATCCTGACTTTCTTGAACATCCACAGAGGCGCTTTCGCTTTGTTCTTCTGCATTCACATCGCCGCCACTATTAGGCTGAGCTTCAAAAGCAGGAGCCTTAGCTTCAGCGTCAGCTTCTGCGATAGCATTACCAGAAACATCTAACGGAGCTTCTGTACTATTTTTTTGAACTTCGGTAACAGCGATTGCTTCTGTACTATTTGTTTGAACTTCGGTAACAGCGATTGCTTCAGTACTATCTGTTTGAGCTTCGATGACAGTGCTTGCTTCGACAAGAAGAGCTTCTTCAAGCACAGCACTTTCTTTCGCAGAAATAATCGCATCAGATTCTGTAGTACCTGATAAACGTATCTGCACCCAAGTGTCATCAACAAAGTCATAATACATTGTTCCTGACAGGTTTTGATACGGGCGAGATCTTTCAAAAACGTCCTTCATCAAATACGTACCTAATTCAGACACAATAACGGATAATGCAAGTACAATAACCAATGCTAAAAGGCGCCACAAAGCTTCCCCGTACTGCTTGCGGCAATAAACGAAGAACAAAGTAAGACCAAGAAAAACAAGTAAACACAAAACCCATGTAAGAGAAAAGAAAGGTAAAACCAAATCTAAAATAGGGTTTCGCACATAATCATTCAATAGACGAAAGAGAGCTGAATCAAGTACATCAAACACAGAGGAATCTCACTTATTGTAAATTAGTTCTGCAAAATATAAGCAAGTGGATTTGTAGGCACGCTATTTACAAGAACTTCGTAATGTAAATGGGGCCCAGTAGATCTACCCGTATTGCCGACATCACCAATGTGCATGCCTCTTTGTACACTCTCACCCTTTTTCACATGTAATTTATTCATGTGGGCGTAACGTGTACTAATACCACTACCGTGATCTATCTCAATACTAAGCCCGTAAGCGCCATCAGATTGAGAAAACACAACACGTCCGCTTGCCGGAGCATGGATAGGAGTACCTTTACGTGCAGCTATATCAAGCCCTCTGTGTAATTGACGCACACCCGTAAATGGAGAGCTACGCATACCAAACTTAGAGGAAATAAAGCCTTGCACAGGCCAAATAGAAGGAGTGGAAGCAAGTCTTTGCGCGTTTTCACGCATATAAAGAAGTAAGTCTTGCTGTACAAGTTCTTCCAATTGGACATCTTTTTTCAAGTCATTAATAAAGCTGTGAATTTTACGTGCTGCAAGCTCTTGCCTGTGTAAAGGAAGCATATTCATATCAAAGGATTCAGAAGGCGCACCCCCCATATCCAAATTATCTTCCTCAGCACCATCACCAACAAGCACTCGTAATTTATTATCAAACTGTCTAATACGGTAAATATCTTCACGCAAGGACTCAAGTTCTGACAAAAGCCCAATCAAACGGACTTCTTTTCCCTCAAGATTTTGCTCTGTATCTATCAATTGACCTTCAAGAGCTCTAGTTTCTAAGAAATATTTTCCAAGCAAGACATTGCCTAAGATAAGAGCGAAGACAGTAAAAAGAGTCAAAAGCATCAAAAGCCCACGAAAACGGAAGGTGCGGCGTGAACCTGTTTTTTCATCAAAAACGAAGATTTGATAATTTTTAAAAGCCATGCAAGCCCCTTAATTTTTTAATTGATTCAATTCTTTTGTAAAGGTAGTCTTAAAAAATGTGAGAGTCAAGTAAAAAGTCTATACAGAATGCCGTCTAAATTAATTTTGTAAATATTTACAAATAGATAGAGCAAAGCGTCTTGCTCCATGCTCATCACCACAAAGGGCCCTTAATTGGGAGCAATCCTCACGTATCAGATCAAGCGCATTCTCAGAAAGAAGCCAAGATTGCACAATACAAGCTAAATTTTCTCCTCGAGCCGCATTTTGGATACACTCAGGAAATATTTCTTTTTGCATGATAAGGTTTGGCAAACTTATCCACTCCACCTTCACGAACTTTTTCCCAATTGCATAGGACAACGGGCTGAGTTTATATGCCACAAGCGTGGGCACGCCAGCAAGGGCACTTTCAAGCACAGCCGTACCAGAGGCGGCAATAATGCATTCACAGCTACGCATAAAAGCATAACGATTCTGAGGGTTTTCTATGTGTAAAGGAACAGAACTATGCCAGTGAGATCGCAAATAATCCTCTTCAAAATTCGGTGCACGCATAAGGTGAAATTCTAAATGTGGAAATTGCTTTTTTAATATTTCAGCACTGCGTGCAAATTCAGGCAAAAGGGATTCTATTTCTTTTTTACGACTTCCAGGCATAAGCCCAATGCGCCCTTGCTCAGGGTTAATATGCGCAATCGCAGGATAATTAACAAGAGATACGATGGGATTACCTATATACTCCACATCAATATTGTGTTTTTTATAGAAGGCAACCTCAAACGGCAAAATAGAATAAATTTTTTCCACAAACTTTCTTAGAAATTTGACTCGCCCTGAGCGCCACGCCCATACTTTTGGCGGAATAAAATAAACAACAGGTATATTCAATTTCTTTGCCATGCGTGCAATAAAGAAATTAAAATCAGGAGCATCCGTTAACAAAATAAGATTGGGACGTTCCTCAGTTAAGCTCTTACGAATTTTCAATAGTAGTCTGATAATTTTAGGTAAAACAGCAATAACCTCTGCAAAACCCATAACGGAAAGATCTTCAATGCGATACAAACACCGCATTCCTGCTTGCTCGAGATGGGGGCCACCCATACCAACAACTTCCACATGAGGAGCAATTTTTTTAAATTCCTCCACAAAGGTTGCCGATTGAATATCGCCCGAAAGTTCGCCCGTATTAATCCAAATCTTAGTCACAAAAACTCCTACCTTATGAGGCTGAGGACGCAGTGCCAAATTTCTTCTTTGAGTAAAAAATATTTATGCTCACACCAACAATAAGAGCAAAAAGCAAACGCACACCAAGAAGCCCCCAAACAGAACCACCAATAAGCATCAATAATAAAGTATCTTCTACGAGCGCATGGGCAATTCCCATAAAACTCATAGTCGCAAAATTATCAGCATAAGAAAGTTTCCCTTCTCTTGAGTTTTGAATAATTATACCACTACCGTAGAGAAGACCCATAAAAAGCCCCACGATAACAATATTTGTCGCTTCTGGCGAAATACCTAAAAGGCGTAAAAAAGGAGAAAGAAATTTTCCAAAATAATAGGAAATACGAAGGTAATTAAGAGCCCTATTGAATGCCATCACAAAACATATAAGGATGAAAATTTGAACAAGATTCCAAAATTCTCCAAGAGCCCACGCGCTCCATGTTGTTGAAGCTTGATTCACAAGAAAAATAGTGGCTTCTTCTTGCCAAATACCAAAGGTGCTGCAAAATAAATGGAGAAGCACCCCTGCTACAATAGCAACACCTAACCTTAAAAAGAATTGAAAACGCATAGATAAACCACATTTACCCGCAATCCGTGTTTCCAAAATAAGGCTATGTGCGATGAGAATAACAAGACCAAGCACTGTCGCTTGTTCTACAGTCAAAACAGGGATGGTTATCAATATTCCTGGCAAAATTGCTAATGCAGAATAGATACTCATGAGCATGGCAGCCGCCCATATTATCCCAAGCTCTGGCGGTAAACCCATAAGCTCCATAAGCGGCGCTAATGGCATCGCTAAATATTGAATAAGCTCAAACTCTTGAAGTAATTTGACAAGTATAACAATAGGAATAATCAGAGGAAATAGGCTACGACAGACAGCCGTACCATCTTTTACGCTATCCATAAGGGCTTGTAGCAAATTGGATAAAGCTCGCATATAATCCTCACACTCTAAATATTTTTCCCTACAAAACCATCAAAATTCAAGATTATTCTACAGTTTTTACGTGAAACCTTGTGACAATTACGCAAAAAACAAGTAGAGCTCAGTGAATCAACCGAATGCCTAAAACCTAGAGAAACCTACAGGTACTTATAGAAATCAAAACAGAATCATATCGACTAAAATAATCATTAATCACGTGCTATACATTCAAACAAATACTCCCGAAGGGCTTGTGGCCACGGGCGTGGAGCGTAATCAAACGTCTCCGTAAAATGCTTAACAGATAAAACAGAATATTTTGGACGAATCGCTTTTTGTGGCCACTCTGCTGTAGTGATAGGCTCAACAAAAGCGGGTAAATTCATAAGCGAAACAGCTTCAGATGCTAAGTCGCACCAGCTCGCCGCACCAGAATTAACCGCATTAAAAATACCTGTTGCTTTGCGAGAACCAACAATAAAGCTCATTTCTGCGAGATCAGCGGTACTTGTGGGAGAACCTATCTGATCATGTACAATACGCAGCACGGGCTTTTCATGAGCCAGCTTTAATATTGTGCTCACAAAATTTTTCCTTCCGCAACCAAAAAGCCAAGCAGTCCGTAAAACGGCAGCATTATCTAATTTTAGAATAGCACGCTCACCTGCCAACTTTGAAGAACCATAAACAGAACGCGGATCTGTCTCATCATTTTCTGTGTACGCAGCGGAGTTTTTACCATTAAACACAAAATCCGTACTATAATGCACGCAGTGACAGGCAGAATATCTTAAAATACTAACCAAATTTTCAGGCAAAACTTTGTTAACTAAGTTGGCCTGAGCGCTCTCTTCTTCAGCCTTATCCACCCCAGTGTAAGCTATGGCATTAAAAATAATATCAGGGTTAAGACGTGTAATGTGTGCATCAAGGATTTGCAAGTCAAGCACATCCGCATCTTCTCGACCAAGTGAGCTCATTTCAAAGCCATACTCATTACCAGTCTTCATAAGAGCTTGCCCAAGCATACCCGTTTTACCACCTAAAACGAGCACCTTAGTTTTTACACCATCAGCATTGAAAACATTATACTTAAGAGGCATCATATATCCTTAGCATAAAAAATACAAAAAAAATGAAATCTATTATTTCTCTGGGAACAAATAAGCATAGCGAGTCACTAGGCTATCTGTTTTTTCTACTAAGCGAGCCGCTAAATCGTTCACACCATCAGCGGACAAAACACCAACATCCGTAGCAAGATAGTGTCTGAGAGTGGCATCACTCAAAGAAAACAACCAAACAACAGAGTACGCACTCCCTACAGAAGGGCGTGTCTCAAATTCTGGTGCAGAAAAGATAAGTATACGAAACTTCGGAACATCTTTTCCTTCAAGTTTAAAAAGATTACTCGTATTAAAATGCTCTTTTATTCTTGTTGATAACATTGAACCAATACTATCGCTTCCTTCAAATTCAACAAAAATAGGAGCAACACGCTCTGAAACGTTACCTGGCGTATTTGGCAAGCTTTTTTCATTTGCAAAAGCATAGCTCATATTCCCAAAACATAGGCCAATCACGGCTAAAGTCAAAAAAGATACTTTCCAAAATTTCATTATTTAAACTCCCCTATACAAAACTCTAAAAATTTAAATCCTCTAAAATATATTATTTTAGAACCCTCTTCGTATTCGCTTGCATCATAATACGCTGAATTTTTCAACTACGCAAGCTCACCCAAAAAGGAAAAGCGAGCATTCCCTTATATTACGGCTTAATATAGGAGAATCCTTTATTTTGCAATTCAATAAGTTCAACGATACCAGCAGGCACAATGTTTATTCCATCTTCCAGTTGTTCTGTGCTTATCTCAAACTTTCTAAGTGCATTTTGACATAAACGAATAGACACGCCTTTTGCTTGCATTTCAGCTACCTCTTCAGGGGCATTGCCTTTAGAAAACATCTGCACAGCAGGCCCATTGACGAGTAAAACGACTTCAGCCCCTTCACTTTGAGGCGCATTATAGAAATTATGTATATTAGCAAGGGCGAGTTTTAAAATGTTCTCGTCATCTAAATCCACATGGAAAACAACATTATAATTCATAAAATAATCCTTTTTTTTAAACGAAAAAGTAATATTTCCGAAATTTCAGTTTTTATTTTTTTAGAAATTCTAAGGTCGATAAATGGTGAACAGGGCCAAGACCATTACCAGGCGCATAGCTGTGACGTAAGGCGCAATTCAAATACTCTTGTGCTTTTATTACAGCTACTTTCATATTTTCTTTTTTCGCCAAATACGCAGCAATCGCAGCCGAAAGCGTACAGCCCGTGCCATGGCTATTCACGGTATCAACATGGGGCTGACGAAGCGCTGTTAGATCTCCCCCGCTTTCCATAAACCAGTCTGTCACAAAACCAGACGTGTCTGTAGAAGTATCCGTACTATGCCCACCTTTAATAAGAACAGCTTTTGCTCCCATGGCGAGTAAACACCGAGCGGCCTCATGCACAGCGTCTTCACTATCAAGCTTAATCCCTGTGAGTACTTCTGTTTCTGGGCGATTCGGTGTTATGAGGTCTGCCAATGGAAAAAGTTCTTTTTTCATTATATCAATGGCATCGTCTTGAATAAGTGTATGCCCACTTGTGCTCACACAAACAGGGTCAACAACAAGAGGAAAATCTTTTCTTTCAAGTAGCCTGGCTACATTCTGAATAATTTCAGCGCTAAAAAGCATGCCTGTTTTTGCTGCGTGCATAGGGAAATCTTTTAATACAGTTTCCAATTGCAAGGCAACAAAATCCGCAGGGGGTGCATGAATACCAGTCACCCCAAGCCCACTTTGAGCCGTCAACGCAGTTATAACACTTGTGCCGTATATGCCTAGCGTGGCAAAGGTTTTCAAGTCTGCTTGAATCCCTGCACCGCCACCACTATCAGAGCCCGCAATAGTTAAAGCATTTGGTAACGTCATAAAGATAACCTCATTTTAGAAGTAGACAACTTCAAAGCTTAGCTTCACTTCATCATCTTTCTTCAATTGTAAAACAGAACCATTAATTTGCCATGCATCAACAAGACCAAGTGTTTGCAAAAATTCTCTTGCTTGAGCGTCGCCTTCAGGGCACATCATTAAAGTTGATCCACCTTGACCGAATTTAAGTTTTTCATTCTCAATCATTACAGGCATAAAGAAATTATTACAACCATCAGAACCCGATGCTTGTTTGTCAAGTATGGTGAGATGCGCTTCCCTTTGATCTGGGAAGCTTTCTGCTTTTTTACCATTCAAGGTAAGCAAGCGCCAATAGCTATTGGTAAGCCCTGCATTTTGAAAGGTTTGCTTACATTTTTTATCTTTATCAAGGGACTTAAAATTCTTAACTGTGAGAGTCATTGTATCATTTTCTCGGGAAATAAGGGCATCGATGCTAGCATAACCCACACTCGCTCCCAATCCAAGAAAGGCTTTATGTAATTCTGGGTTTTTATCAAAATCAAGTACAAATTGTTTTTGAGAACTACAATCCGTGAAATAGCCTTTCGCACCCATTTCTGTATACATTCCTGTAAGAGGCATTACTTCTTGAGAAAATTTATCAGCGGCACGGGAAAACGTAACAGAATCTTTGCCATCAAAATGCTTAAATACTAATTCGCTTTCAGACTGAACAGAGACAAAAAGAGGCTCTTTATTACCTCGAATAATTTCTAGGCTGTGATTTCTATCTACTTGATTCCAAGCAATAGTCTCCGCTATTTCGCCATGTTTAAAGACGCCAAAGCCTTCAGCTTCTAAATAAAGAGTCCCCTTTCCATCCGTGCTTTTATAGGTAGATGGATAGAGAACAAAACTAGGAACATCTTCCATTCCTTGGCTTCCGTGCAAAAGGACGTTTAGTTCCTTCTTATTTTCTTTATTATCTATGTATTCTGCACTGATAGCAATTGGTTCAGCTGTACCAAAAAGCTTATTATAGCCATGATATATGGATGCGTCTAAAGTAATCCGCACATCTTTTGCTTTTTCGATGAAATATAAAGAAAAAGGAAGCGGCACTTGACCACGACTTTTAACAGAGCTCATAGCAAACGGTTTGCCATTAGCATATAATTGCACTCTTGTTTCCACGAGAGGAGGCAGGGCGATACGCTCACGATACATCATTTTACCTGTCACGTGAACAATCTTTTCTTTTACTTTTTCAAAGCGAACTTCTTCGCCCTTAGTATTTTGCAAGAGCATTTTATTTTTCTTAAGAGAAATAACTCTAAAGAACTCTTCGCTTACAGATTCCGCAGGTACAGGGGAACTTGTGAGTGTAAGCACATTATCTTGAGAAAGTTCCCAAGAAATACCCGTGCGTGCGCTTTGTTCTGGAAGAGCAAAAACGCCCTTGTCTCCAAAGTAATATAATGTTCCTAACTCACTATTTTCGCTAGTCTTAGATGAGCTATCAGAATTTTTCGCAATATCTTCTGGCACACTTTTCCAAAGTCCAAGAATATTTTTCTCGGAAGCTTGCCCTTCAAGGGAAACACCAAAAACACAGGCAAGAGTGAGCAGTGTTGTACATATTTTTTTTAACATATTTTTTCCTATTTTCTTATTTATTCTAAACTAACGATATTCCAATTTTCTTTTTTTGGGGGAGTTGAACTCCCCCAAACCCCCACATTATGTATTTTTTGTACACAAAGTGCACATTAAATACTAAAAAATGAGGTTTCAGGCACCCGACGGGTGACATAGTCGTTTACGTTGCTCTAAACTAACGCAACCAGATCATACTGTTGTGTTTCTGTAATATCGGCTTCAATAATAGAGCCGACTTTAATTTCAGCTTCTTCAGGCGGAGCGCTTACATAGGTTACGCCGTCAACCACAGGGGCTTGAAACCAAGTTCTCCCCACATAGAGCCCGTCCCATTCAGGATGAGCGGAATCAATGAGAATAGGCAGTCTTTGCCCTGCGTAACTTTCTAAAATTTCTTCGCTAATATCGGCTTGTAATTGCATAAGTTCGTTACGACGATTCTGCTTTACGACTGCCGCTACTTGATTTGGCATGCGAGCAGCTTCCGTCCCGTCTTCTTTTTCATAGGCAAAAACACCCATTTGTTGAAAACGAATTCTATCAACAAAATTATAAAGCTTTTCAAAATGTTCTTCTGTTTCTCCAGGGAAGCCAACCATAAAGGTCGTCCGAATAGCGGCCTCAGGAAAATATTCACGGATTCTATTCACAACAATTTCAGGATTTTGAGAAAAAGGTCGTCCCATTTTTGACAAAATTTCAGGGTGAGCATGCTGTAATGGAATATCAAAATAAGGGACAAATGTTTTGCCTGCTTCTGATAAATACTTCATTAAATCTTTTGTCATACCAGCAGGATAGAGATACATAAGGCGCAAGCGTTCAAGACCATCTAAAACAAGAAGCTTATCGAGCAATGGGCGTAAATCTTTTTCTGGCAGATCTGTTCCCCATGCGGTCACGTCTTGTGCTACTAAAATAAGTTCTTTAACTCCATCGTCAACGAGTTTTTTCGCTTCTGGCACTAGAAAATCTGACGAGATAGAACGATGTCTCCCACGAATAGAAGGAATAGTACAAAAAGAACATCTGTGCCTACAGCCCTCACCAATCTTGAGCCATGCGTACGAAGGCCCAGTACTGAGCAATCTACCCGCTGGCGGAACAAGTGTGGGCTTACTACTCATTTCCTCGATTATTGGAGCTTGAGTAGGGGAAGTATTTGTATCGTCATCGGCATCTTCATCATCATCTGCCTCGTCGGTCACGTCGTCATCGTCACTCGCTTGCGCACGTAACGCCGCACGTAATTCTGCGACGGTGTCAGGGCGAACAAGCGCATCGCCCGAGCTTAGCCCATTAGCTGATGATTCTATTTTTTCTTGTTGCTCATCATTGTCTTCTAGTTGCGGAAGCATAAACTCAATACAAATTTCTTTTGGTGCCAAGGAAATATTAAAATATTCTTGTACCCCTTTTGCAGTAAGCGCTCCCCAATAATCGATGGTCTCTGTATCGAGCCATAAATCAACTTCGGGCAATTCTTCTATAAGTTCTTCCGCACCATAGCGCCCAACAAGACAACCACAAACGACAATAAATTGCTTTTCACCGCCGTCAATATCATCAAGAAGTTCAACAATAGTTTGAATAGATTCTTCCACAGCGCTCGCAATAAAGGCACAGGTATTGATAAAGACAAGTTGTGCCTCTTCAATATTTTGTACCATAACGATATCACCTAAGGAGCCAAGTACATGCTCGGTGTCCACAAGATTTTTAGGACAGCCAAGACTTTGAGAAAATACACGGAGCATATAGTAACCTAATTATATAAAAAATTATTCGACCAATTGTCCAAGTCGAGACAAGCGAGGCGCGCCCTCATTACTATCCCAAGACCAATAAATCCGCCATGCCTTTCCATAGATAGCATCACGATGAACAGAGCCCCAAGCCCTAGAATCTTCCGAGTTATCCCTATTATCCCCAAGGGTATAATATTCGTTTTCAGGAATAACAAACTCCGCCGTATTATCAAGCACACCCATGGAATTAGGTCTTGAATGAGTAATATAAGCCTCTTCAACAGGTTGCCCATTACGGTATAATTGCTTATTACGCATTTGCATAACATCACCAGGTAAACCAACAACACGTTTAATATAATCAATGGACGGATTCTTTGGATATTTGAAAACAATAATATCCCCATATTCCGGCCCATCATTCTTATAAAGCCATGTATCCACAAAAGGAAGCTTAAGCCCATAAGAAAGCTTGCTCACAAGTAAATAGTCACCAATCTGTATGGTGTTCAACATAGAACCCGATGGAATAGTAAAAGCGGAAACAATAAAAAAGCGTATAAAAGTAGCGAGGAGCAACGCCACAAGGAGCGCCTCTCCATATTCACGTATAGCACCTTTTTTGGGCTGATTATAAGACATAATTTCCTCAACTTTAAAATGATTCTTTCATAATCTAGGCTGTGTTTTTAACATGTCCGCCTTATATGTGCAAGTAAATACATTCTAAAAAATTGTTTTGTTGCTACCTTTGTGGGTTTTGGCTTGGGTTTGGCTTTTTTTTGGGGTGTGGGGCGTAGACCGTCACACCTCAACAGCAATTTAGCGCCACCGTAACTTTTACCCATAGTGACTCCCTTCGCCGTTTATAACCCCTAAAAACCTACAGTGCCGGATGGCACACCACAAAGCCCTACGGCAAGCAATGAGTAGCGCCACCCGAGCAAGCAAAGCGGCGAGAGTGAAGCAGTAAACTTTCGCTAAAAAATGAGAGCAAAACAATTGCGCCAACAAGAAAGACTTGTATGCGAGCGAGACTCGCAAGCCCGAAAGAGCGTAAGCTCTGCACGGGCAAGGTAGAGCGATTCTTAGGGGGTGATGGCTCGGGTGTCCAGAGGGGGAGAGCCTAGGGGGTGTAGCCTCCTACTGCTTCCCCTTTGGTCGGGAGCTCGAGGGGTGACACCCCTCGTAATATAAGCCCGTCACGCAGTGACACAATAATGCTTGCCGATGGCTTCCGTGCTTGGCGATAGCTTTCGGGTGTGGCATACGCCACGCCATGAGGAATATTAGAAGCGCCGTATAGCACTGCGTGCTATGATTATAATATTTGAGTGTCCTACGACGTGACAACATACTAACGCTCGGTCACACGCTCTGCTCTCTATTTGCGTATT
>CAMQVJ010000076.1 GCA_947038175.1 uncultured Desulfovibrio sp. | reverse complement strand
TTTGATGCTGCTCTTAAAGCTCCTGCTAAAGCTGCTAAGTAAATAAGTAGTAATAATAAGGTTCTGCCTTATCTTTATAAAAAAAATTCGACATCATGTCGAATTTTTTTTATTTTTATGTGACGTTTATTACTTTTTTAGGGAAGAGAGCTTAACAAATTGAGAATGCTTATAGGTGTGTGAGTATTATATTCTTTCTCATTAATTCTTGAGGTGGTCTTACTCTCACTTGACACCATATGGCAGTAAGGTATACTGGTTCTCTATTATATAAGAAAGTAAATTTAAATAATAAAATACACTTTAAATGAATTGCTTACGCAAATTTTATATTGGAGCTTTAGAGATGGATTTAAGTATTATTGCCCTTATTCGTAATGCTGGCATTGTTGTTCAACTAATTATGTTTCTCCTTTGTCTTATGTCCGTGTACAGTTGGACTGTTATTTTTACAAAGTTTTTACATCTAAGGGCTGCGCAAGCGAAAGCCGTGGAAGGTTTACTAAACTTTGAAAGAGCAAAGAATTTACGTGATGCTGTGCAAAATCTCGGGCATGATACAAGTTCACCTCTTTATTCCGTAGCTCAATATGGAGTAACGGAATTCAATCTTGCAAAAGAAGCGCTTGTGAGCACGGAAGTTATTGTTGACAATGTGCGCAGATCCTTACACCAAGGTGTAAATAATGAAACCAATAAGCTCAATGGCGCAATCGCCGTCCTTGCGACTTGCTCAAGTGCAGCGCCCTTTATTGGATTATTCGGTACTGTTTGGGGTATTATGTCTTCCTTCCAAGCCATTGGACTTATGAAGTCTGCCTCTTTAGCAACGGTTGCTCCTGGTATTTCAGAAGCGCTTATTGCCACAGCTTTGGGGCTTGGTGTTGCTATTCCTGCTGCGATTTCCTTTAACCTTTTTCTTAGCAAAATTACAAAGATTGAAAATCTACTCATTGATTTTGCAGGCACATTTTTAAATAGAGTGCAACGAGAATTGCACGGTCAAAAGAACACTCGTCCATAATAAACTGTAAAAAATAAGTACATAAAATAAGTACATAATAAATAATTAAACGGATAGATCATTAACTGCTCAGCAATGCACTTGCTTCGATTAAAATATCTTATAGATATTGCAGTGTTAGTGTTCGAAAGGATTTTTATGGGTATGTCCCAAAATAGAACAAAATATTCAGCAGAAATAAACGTCACGCCTTTTGTTGACGTTATGCTCGTGCTTCTTATTATATTTATGGTTACAGCGCCTATGCTTGATCAAGGTATTGAGGTGCAACTTCCTCAAACAAAACAGGTTGACGTGCTTCCTTCTGACTCTGATCACCTTGTTCTTACGGTGCGTAGAGATGGTAAGCTTTTTTTAGATAGTTATGAAGTAAAACTTGATGAACTGGAAGAGCGAGTTAAGTTACTTATTACCGATAAATCTCGTGCACTTTTTTTGCAGGCAGATAGTTTTGTTCCTTACGGGGTTGTTGTTGATATCATGGGACGTGTAAAGGCGGCAGGGGTTGAGCAACTAGGTATTGTTGCTACACCATCTGAAATTGATGCGGATGCTTTGGCGTCGCAAAATGCCCAAGAAGAAACGACGAATAAAACTGATCTTGATAGCAAGAATAAGATGGGCGAATAAAAAATATTATGAAACCTACAGGCTTTATTTTATCCCTTATTCTGCATGTCGCAGTTTTTGCTTGTATTATTTTTATGCCAACTACGAGGCCTAAAGTTACAGGTAAAACTACGTATCAGGTCAGCCTTGTCGTTGGAGAAATGGGAGGCGAAAGCCTGCCTTCCCCTGTGCTTGGTATGCGCCCACCACAGAAGAAAGAACCTAATATAGCACCTGCTGTCCAACCAGAAAAGAATCCTGATGTGCAACTTAAAAAGCCTGCGGATGTCCTTTCGCCTGACAGTGTGCAAGAGCTCAAACCTGAAGCAATTCCCACACCCATTCCTGCAAATCCAGAATCAAAACCAGAGCAACCAAAAGAAATAGCTTTGGCTGATCGTCCGAAGGAAGAAAAAGATAAGGCTAATGAAAAGCCGAAGCCAAAACCAAAGCCAAAACCGAAACCAAAACCAAAGCCAAAGCCAAAGCCAAAGCCTGAACCCAAACCTGAGCCAAAGCCCAAACCTGAGCCAAAGCCTAAAACGGAACCAGAGTCTAAGCCTGCGGTTAAAGAGAAGCAAACACCGAAGAAACCAGAACGCAATGCCCTCCAAGAAGCTTTAGCAGATGCTGCAGCGCAGGCAAAAGCGAACGCTGCGACCGCATCGTCTGCATCCTCTGCTCTTGCAGAACTAGCAAGGCTAGAGCAAAATCTCGGCGGCGGAGGTGGCACGGGTAGTGGTGCTGGTGGCGGTGGCATATATGATGTATATGCAGGGCTTGTCATTTTATCAGTGCAACCAAATTGGAGTATGCCCACCTATTCTCGTACAAACCTTGTTGTTAAGGTGCGCATAAGCATAGATAGGAATGGTAATATTTTAGACGCTGATGTGGAAGAAAGTTCGGGTCGTTCAGACTTCGATGCTTCTGCTGTCAACGCTATTTTACGAACGAAGACCTTACCGCCACCACCGACAGTGGAGCAGCAAGAGCTTATTATATCTTTTAATGCATTAGAACTGGCTGGGAATTAGAAGTTTATTGCATCCCCTTGAAACAAACGCTTAGGAGTAATCATGTTTTTTATTAAAACAACGACATATGTTCATGAGAAGAAAGTATTGCAAAAGCCTTTTTATATGTATTTTGTAGGACTTATTATGGGGAGCTGTTTCATTCCTTCCCCTGCGCATGCTCTTGCTGTATCGGCTGATACAGGGAATTTTTACCCTGGTGTTGGTTATGGCGCACAAGTTCTTGATATGGTGCTTGAGGCGTGGAAAAATCCCGACCCGACTGCCACGGGAACAACGTCTATCACCCTTCGTATAGCGAAAGATGGCCGCCCTTTTTCCTGTGAGACTCGTCGCTTTTCCTCTTCAAAAATTACAGATGCCTCACTTTGTGACACTGCCGCCAAAATTGCTCAATTTCCTGAACCTTTTGGCACTCAAAATTCAGAAATTATTCTTACCTTTGTGCATGAGCAAAAAACAAATAGTACTGCAATAGATAATAAGAACAGTGATGTAAATAATACAGACCCTGCAGGTGCAGAGAATACTATTGGCGCTGGGCAAGGCTTAGAAAGCTCTGGGAACGCAAATCAAATAGGTACAGGAACAGCCGTTCAGCAGCAAGGAAACCAAAGCTCCGCTGTGGGAACTGCGCCTATGGATCAAAATTCCAATGCTCCTCTTCGTGACACTAGTGGAATTGCCACCGATACGAAAAGCTCTCCTGTTGCTAACAATTCTTTACCAAGTGTAGGAAGTACCTTAATTGCACCAAGCACAGATGCGCAAACACAAGCACCCGTGCCAAGTGCAACAGACACACCAGTATCTACTCTTACCGATTCTAAGAAGGGAGATTCCCTCGGGCAATCCTCCAATAATATGATACGAGCGGATGAAGCCATGCAAAAATATTCGCAAGATATTTTTAATCAAGCCCGTGCGCTCCTAGAAATACCTCTTCTTCCTGATGGAACATACAAAGCCGTGATGCGTGTGGACATAGCTCCTGAAGGTTCAGCCAAGAACATTGCTGTGCAAACAAGCTCAGGAAAATCTGAAATGGATAATGAAATATTACGAGTACTTAGAAATGAAGTGAAATATCCTCCCACACCTTATAATGACCCACAAAGTATTTGGTTGACGTTCACTGTACGAAAATAATACGTGCCGACAAAAGTGATTCTGCATAAAAGGATATTAAAAATGACGATAAAAAACTATTTCATTTTTGCTATGACGCTTGTTTATGCCTTGTGCATGAATACGCATTCTTTTGATAGAAAAAATACAGCTTTTCCTCTTACTTCCGTGTTTATCAGTGAAGCCTTTGCAAGTGAGAGCGAAGTTGTTAAGAAAACAGAGCAAATTGCAGAAAAAATCACAGAAAAAATATTCGACGATAAAGACGATACCATTTCAAGCATAGTGGCGTCACTTTTAGAAAATCAGAATCGAGAGCTGGACGCTATTGAGAAAGAAGGACAAGGGATTAAAGCGTATTTAGCGACAAGCGTTCCTCATTTACAAGCAAAGACTCAGGAAGTGGCGAGTAAATTTCGTAATATATCACTTATTTATCAATCAAGTAAAACTGAACCCACAGAGCTGAGTATTCTTGCAAAGCAAAATCGCCGCCTTAATTATGAAATAACCACTATATATACCCCCTTTGAAGAAACACGCAATCAAGTTACGTATCGTTTAGAGCAACTTGATAATTTGTCAGAGAACTTAAAGGCTATGGATCCTAGCGTGGTGAGTGCCATGCTTAAACGGGTGGCAATTCTCACAAAAGATTATGTGGCTTTTGATAATACGTTAAAACGAGTGCTCCCTCGAACAAAAAAACTTATTAAACAAATTGACGAAGCAAAGGAACGTGTCGAAGCAAATATGCCTTCCTTGTGGTTGCATTATTACCTTGGTAATGCGCTTAATATTTTTAGTTCCTACGCATGGGATAATGAATTTAGCCAAATCAAAGACTTATGGACAAACGCATCCTTGGCATCTATAAGCGAATTGCCCGCATCGCTGTACTCATGGATTTTGTTTGTTTTGCGGACAAGTTTTGCTACTCTTATTATGGGTTTGCTTTTGTACGCTTCACAAAAGGCGACGATTTTACTTCCTTCGATTTTTCACAATACGTGGAAGCATGCATTAAGAAAGAGCATGCCTTGGCTTGTTTTAGGTATAGCTTTCAATTATGGTGCGTGGAATGATGGAAGTACGTATAAAATTATAGCTAGTCTTGGCACTCTTTTTCTTTGCTTTGGGCAAATCATGTTTGCATGGCAACTGTTCGGCATGCGACGGGAAAAAGACTGTCCAGACCGTTCGCCATTTTCCCCTATGTTTGTCGCATTAGTTATGAGTTTATTACTTCTTACGTTTACTCCATTGCCTCTTACTCTTTCTTTTCTTTGGTTTCTTTTTCTTATTTTCTTTTCTTTACGTCTATATAAAACAGAAAAAACACAATTCCCCTTGCCTCGTTATCTTATGCATGGTTTCTTTTTTGTACTCATTGTCGGTTTGTTGCTTACTCCAACAGGCTTAGTGCGTTTTTCCATTTTTATTACACTTATTTATATCTGTTTTGCCATTGGGCTTCATCAGGCGACAGCGTGTCTTCATGTGTCCGCCATTATTCATGATTATCTCCCGCAAAATGGTATTTCTGCTCTCGTTTCTGGTCTTTTACTTTCCATAACTATGCCCGTTGTGCTTTTAATCGCCATGCTATCACCCATGAGTTGGGTTCTAGCGTATCCTGGCGGTGATTATTTGCTTCAAAATTTTGGCAATTTTGACTTTAATATTGGGGCAGTTTCTTTTAATACTATGCAAGTTCTTAGTATATTAATTGTTTTTTATCTTACACGTTCTCTTATTGCGGTTTCTTGTAGTTATATTGATAGTTCGTGGAGAAAAAATGCAAATGCAGCCTCCCTTTCTACGCCTATCAAAACGGTTATTATTTTTGGCTTGTGGGGGCTTTTTGGTCTTTATGTTCTTAAAATAATTGGATTTAGTTTAACAAGTCTTGCTGTTATTGCCGGTGGTTTGAGTGTGGGGATTGGTCTTGGTTTGCAGGGTTTTGTGCAAAATATATTCAGTGGATTTTCTCTTATCTTCGGTCAAAATATTCGTGAAGGCGACGTGGTTAATGTCGCTGGAATCACGGGTGTGGTTCAAAAGGTTAGCTTAAGGGCGACTCAGGTTCGTACCTATGATAACGCAATAGTCTTTGTACCGAACTCTGAGTTCTTGGCAACCACCTTCACTAACTGGACACATAATGGGCGTATGGTGCGCTGCTCCATTGTGGTCGGTGTTGCCTATGGTTCAAATTTAGAACTTGTTATGCAAACGGCTCTTGAGACAGTAAAAAAACAAGAGTATACTCTCAATTATCCCGCACCACAAATGCTTTTTATTGATTTCGGGGGGAGCTCTTTGGATTTTGAACTACGGTTCTGGATCAAAGATATTGAAGATAATATGGAGATGCTTACTAGAGTGCGCCTTGCCATCGACAAAGTGTTTAGAGAGCAGAATATCGAAATTCCCTTTCCTCAAACAGATGTTCATATTAGAAATTCAGGATTAGAAATTCCTCAAACAGATGTTCATGCTAAAAACTCAGCCTTAGAAACTTCTCAAACAGATGTTCATACTAAAAACTCAGGCTTAGAAACTCAATAGCTTTAATGAAGTAAGGGCACCGCTAGTTCTCAAAATAGAAAGAAATTATATATGATTCATTATCATTAAAACAAAAAAGCCTTAGCAATACGCTAAGGCTTTTCTTATTTTAAAGCTTATAAATAAAAATGGTATAAATTAGAACGCTATGCTTTGAAAGCCACAGTCAACAAAGTGACATTCGCCTGTTACAGCGGAGCTCAAATCAGAAGCAAGATATAAAGCAGAGTTGCCAACTTCATCAATTGTCACGTTTCTATGTAATGGGGCATGCTCTTCGATATGATTAAGAATCACGCGAAAATCAGAAATGCCAGAAGCAGAAAGTGTTTTGATAGGCCCTGCACTAATGGCATTGATACGGATATTATTTTTACCGAAATCACTAGCAAGATAACGTACAGAACATTCTAAAGCAGCTTTTGCTACACCCATAACATTGTAATTAGGCACAACTTTTTGCGCACCATAGTAGGTGAGACATATAACAGAAGCACCAGGGTTTAGAATCGGCTCATAGGCCTTGCATAGAGCTACCAAAGAGTAAGCAGATACATTCATAGCGAGTAAAAAGCCATCTCTAGAGGTATCTATAAAGCGACCTTGTAAGTCATCTTTTGATGCAAACGCAACAGAGTGAACAATGGTATCCACTTTGCCCCATTTTTCTTTTACAAGCTCGACGCTTTGAGCAATTTGCTCATCGTCAGTGACATCACATGGAAAAACAAAGTCGCCATGCAGTTCTTCACAAATAGGTTCAACTCGTTTTTTAATGGCGTCGCCCATATAGTTAAAAGCTAATTTTGCACCATTTTGATGGAATGCATTAGCAATACCATAAGCAATACTACGATTATTCGCTACTCCAAAAACAAGAGCTTTTTTATCTTTTAATAACATATTTTTCCTCTTTATTCAGCGTTCATTTGCTTATCTGATAACAAATATCTTCACCTAAATTATATGTATCATGAGTCAATCTATTAAGCTATAAAAAATTAAGGCAAGTATTTTGCAGGATTACGTCATTCCTGTTTGCGTTTTTGGGAGTTGAACTCTCCTTTTTCTCACGGACAAGAGCATTCGTTCCCTACCTCTATTAGGTGTTCATTGTAAAGAAAGGTTACAAAAAACAGTAAAATATGAGGTTTCCAAAGGACATCATGTCCTTTGGCGGAGGGTTTGGGAGGCAGAGCCTCCCAAATTGGAATGACGTGTTTGCAAGAAATGACATAAGGCATTTCAAGTAAGTAACGTCCCTTATAAAAGCCTTTAGCGTGTCAAAATATCAGAAGCTTCTTGATATTTCTTTGCTGTATTTTCAGCTACCTCAAGAGGGAGACGAGGTGCAGGTGCAAGCTTATTCCAGTCTTGTGCTTCAAGCCAGTCACGCAAATATTGCTTGTCAAAGCTTACTTGGCTTTTGCCTGCGCAATATTCACTGGCTGGCCAAAAGCGAGAAGAGTCAGGAGTAAGCACTTCATCAATAAGAGTAAGTTCTCCATCAACAAGTCCAAATTCAAACTTTGTATCTGCGATAATAATGCCACGTTTTGCAGCGTATTCACGAGCTTGTTTGTAAATTTCTAGGCTGATATTCATGACTCGTTGACACATATCATCGCCCAGTAATTTGCCAGCTTCCGCAATACTGATATTTTCGTCATGTTCGCCCACTTCCGCTTTTGTTGATGGAGTGAAAAGAGGCGCTTCAAGCTTAGAAGAATCTACAAGGCCAACGGGTAATTTATGTCCACAAATTTCACCTGTTTGCTGATAGGATTTCCAACCAGACCCAACAACATAACCACGCACCACACATTCAACAGGGAGCGTTTTTGCTTTTTTAGCGATGACAGATCGCCCGATAAGCTGATCTTTATATGGCTGTAAAATAGCAGGATATTTTTCAAAGTCCGCTTCAATTATATGATGAGGAACTAAGGATTCAAAATGACGCATCCAAAAAAGAGTCAGTTGATTGAGAATAATCCCTTTGCCTGGGATGGGATCTTCTAAAATAACATCGAAAGCAGACATTCTGTCCGTTGTTACGATAAGAACGCTTTTTTCGTCAAGTTCGTACATGTCACGAACTTTACCACGGGAGATAAGCTTCAAATCAGGGATATTTGTTGTGATAAGTGCCATGTTAAATCCTTTTTATGAGTTTGGTTGAATACGTATTTCCACGCTGCGAGCATGGGCTTCTAAAGCTTCCAAGCGAGCGAGGCCTGCAATAGATGCTGCGTTTGTACGTATAAAATTAGGGGAAGCAGCGATTATGCTTGTTTTTTTACAAAAAGTTTGAACACTCAAGGCTGAGGCGAATTTCGCTGTTCCTTGTGTGGGTAGAACATGATTGGGGCCAGCAAAATAATCACCAACAGGTTCAGCCGACCAAGCACCCAAGAAGAGAGCGCCAGCATTTTCAATGGCAGGAACAAGCGACCATGGGTCTTTTGTGAGTATTTCTACGTGTTCTGAGGCAAGAGCATTAGCAATATCAACAGCTACTTGCAAGTTCGGAACAGTGATAAATGCTCCCCAATCTTTGAGGGATTTTTTTGCTATGTCCGCTCGTGGTAAATCTTTGAGCATTTTCTCTATGTGTTCCATAACTTCATCAGCTTTATGTGGGGCAGTGCTTATGTAAACGGCGGAAGCAAGAGTGTCATGTTCTGCTTGAGAAAGCATATCAGCGGCAACATAATTGGCGTTTGTCATTTCATCACCAATAACAAGAATTTCACTTGGGCCAGCAAGCATGTCAATACCCACATGTCCTTGCACTAGCTTTTTAGCCATAGTTACATAGGCATTGCCTGGTCCCGTGATAACATTAACAGGGTCTATGGAATTTGTCCCATAGGCTAATGCCCCGATAGCCCAAGGGCCACCAATACGGTAAACTTCTGTAATATCAAGTAAGTATGCTGCGGCTAAAAGGTGAGGGTTTATGCTCCCATCTTCTCTAGGCGGTGTGACTATGGCAATGTCTTTGACACCTGCCACTTGCGCAGGGATAGCCTGCATAAGTAAGCTAGAAATAAGAGGCGTGTTTCCGCCTTTACCTCCAGGGACATAAAGCCCTGCTCTTTGCACTGGGCTTACTTTTTGCCCTAAAATAGTACCGTCAGGTCTCGTGTTGAACCATGAATTATCTTTTTGTGCTTCATGAAATTGACGAATATTTGCTGCAGCAGTTGAAATCATTTCTAATTCTTCAGGCGAAATAAGGGCAGCACCTTGCTGAATTTCACTTTGAGAAATTTGTAGGCTTCCTTCAAAGTTTGGGCAATCAAAAAGGCGTGTCTGTTTAATGAGAAAATCGTCGCCATCAGTGCGCACAGATTGCAAAATAGCCTGCACGGAGGCTTCAATGTTTTCTCCCTCTTCATGGCGATTAAGAAGTTTTTCTATAAGCTCTTTAGCTTCACTGACGTGTGAGAATGTATATTTTTCCATAAATCTTTCCTTAAAAAATAAAATGCACTTCCAAAATTTATGAAAAATTTTCTCATAAATTTTATAGAAATGCAAGCAATCAATAGGGACAGCAATATGTATTTTTGTTTTTACGGAAAAAAGATGTCTGGCGATATCTTATTGTAATAATAGATTTTCTGTGAAAAAATCTGCCAGGTCATTTTCTTTTATGCCGATAAAAAAGTGATTGGCATTATTTGTTTTTAAATTTTCTAGAATAGTTTCTAGTTTGAATGGTGTTCCAATAAACAAGCTTTGTAGCTCTTCTATGTCCGAATTAGCAAAAAAATCGCCATGAAAACAACATGTTGCTATGCAAGAGTTTTTAATGTCGGCATAAAAATCAAGAGCCCCCCAAGTAAACCTCTTTCTAAATTTTATAGAATAGTGAGGAGATTTGCCAAAATTCCATTTCCATGTGCGGTATTTTTGATTCGCAAGTTTTATTGCTTCTTCGTGGATATGGTCAGGTAAAGTTATGCATTCGGTTGCACAATGTTGCATAAGCGTTTTTTTGAGCTCTTCCATAAATTCAAGGGGTTTTTTATGGGGTACACATTCCATAAGGTTGAGAACTCTGCTTTTATGTGACTGGATACCTTTTGATGTATATTTATCAGGGTTGCCTGTTAATATATCTGTGAGGTGGGATAAATCAAGGTTAACTAAAAGTGTTCCGTGTTGCAAGAGGGCTTGCCTATTTTTCTTTTGTGCATTGCCTGAAAACTTTTTTCCGTCAATAGTCATATCATTACGACCAGAAATTTCCGCTTTAATTCCAATAGATTGTAAGGCCTTCGCTATGGGGTTTATGAAACGTATAAAAGCCGTATCTTCTCCTTTTTCCAAATAACTGAGGAATGAAAAGTTCAAATTCCCCAAGTCATGATAAACCGCTCCGCCCCCTGTTTCACGCCTAATCACAGGAATATTATGAGTACGTATATATTCTTCGTTGACTTCTTCTGCTGTGTTTTGGTGTCGCCCGACAATAACGGAGGGTTCATTTTGCCACAACAAAAAGTATGCATCACCGCTTTGCTCTAATGAATTAAAAAGCGTTTCCTCTACCGCAAGATTATAGGTAGGGTCAAATGTGTGGATATATATTCCTTTCATCGTTTAGCGCTTGCGATTTCTTTTCTTATAAATGTTGTCAGAAATAAGGAGGGCTAAAAGAATAACGATTCCTGTGATTATTTGTACCAAGAGGGCAGCCTGTTCTGGTGAGAAACTGTATTCAGCAAAAACACCAGACCAATACATAGGTTTATTTTTAGGTAAAGCGCTCATGCCGTAGGTGATGACCATGCTAGAAGCAATCACGACTATGGAGCTTATAAGCCAGTGAAGAGGATAATGAGAAGCTACAAGGGCTCTATCTCGTGTGAATTTATAGCGAGTAACCACTAAAGGAAATAAGACAGCAAGAACGGCAACACAGGTAAACCAGCCCCCACCGCTAAAATATAAAGAGATTAAGCCAAGGAAAAGAGATAATACAATGATAAACCAATGAGTAATTTGCTTTCTGTCAAGCCCATAAGCGAATACAACAAGGATAACGCCAATAGCACCACGCAATAAATAAGCAATAATAGGAAAATGAATAGGGTAGTCGTAGAGTAAAAAGTTACGTGGAGCAAGGGGGAAAACAACCGACAAACAAAAGATAACGCCTACGATAAAAACAACATATTTCATGGTGGTTAGGAACCAATCATTGAGCGCTTGTTTTGCCTCGTCAGCAATATCTACTTTTTTTCTACATAAAACAATTTCATTTATGCCGAGTAAAATGGAAGCAAAGAGCAGTGGCACAAGATAGTAAATCACCCGAAAAAGTAAAATTGCAGCAAAAACAGTGCTTGTTGGAATATCGGAAGTAAGATTTACAATAACCACTTCTAAAACGCCAATTCCACCAGGAACATGGGTAAGCACAACGGCAACTTGAGCCAATAAATAATTAGGTAAAAATTCAAAAAAACTGAGCTGAGAATCAAGCGGGAATAAGCTATATAAACAGGCAGCCGCCACAACAAGGTCAATGCCAGCGACTATGGTTTGTGAAATGGCAATGCGAAAAGGTGGCAAGGCAAATTCTTTACCAAATATAACAAGGGAACGTCCATCAACTTTCCAGCAAAGCACATGGTACAAACCACAAAGAGTAAGAAGAATAAAACCTAAAGGGCGAACGCTTATAAGGTTAATTCCAAGTTCAGCAGGGAGTTCTAAAGGAATACAAATGAAAAGGAGGCCAGCCAAACCCATGGCTCCCACC
>CAMQVJ010000075.1 GCA_947038175.1 uncultured Desulfovibrio sp. | reverse complement strand
CAAACAAACAAACAAACAAACAAACAAACAAACAAACAAACAAACAAACAAACAATATAGCAATAGACAATACAATAAAACGAGAAATACATATGGATAACAAACAAGCCTCCCAAAGCCACACAAATAAAAACAAAAAATACGATGTCATCATTATTGGCGGTGGTACTGCTGGTTTATTTTGTGCTTATGAATCATCTCGTAAAGGTTTAAGCGTTGCCCTTATTGAACATAACGAAAAGCTAGGAGCTAAATTAGCCCTCGCTGGTGGCGGTATGGGCAATATGACCAATCGCAATATAAACCCCGACCATTATATCGGACACGACCACAAAGAACGAGAAAAACTACTACTCTCCCTTTTTAAAAACTTCACTTGTGACGACGTTATTAATATCCTCGATGATTTTCAAATCCCCTTTGAAGAGCGAGATTTTGGGCAAATTTTTTGCCTGAAGCCCGTTCACAAATTCATAGGATGTTTAGAAAGTGCCTGTCAAAATGTGGATTTCTTCCTCGGTGAACACATAGAACGTATCTATTATGATGAACCTAAAACCAGTGCCGACCAAAACAAACCTAGTCAAAATGACGAAACATATGATGACACAAAACCCAATAACCTCAACTCCAACAACGTAAATACTGACGACAATCGAAACGATTCTACAAAAAATACTGACGACACAAATACTGACGACTCTACAAAGAACGACCCAACAAAAAATAACCCCGACACAAAAAACCAGCCCAAAGAATATCACGTTGAGCTACGCAATTCAAAAAACACCCACATATACGCAGACAACCTCGTTCTCGCCACAGGTGCAACCGCTTATCCACAAATAGGCGCCAGCGATTTTGGTCTACGGCTTGCGAAAAAATGGGGTCACGAAGTTTACGATTTTTCACCCGTGCTTGTTCCCTTTATCCTACCCAGTAATGAAAATGCAAAACGCAATAACAGCGAAGAAACCCTACTCGGCCTAGAAGGCATCAGTATTCCCGTTAGCATACGCATACAGAAAAAAGGCAAAGAATACAAAGATCCCTGTGATGTGCGCTCCATGCTCTTTACACACAAAGGTCTCAGCGGCCCCGCCGTTCTTGTTGCCTCCTGTTTTTGGGAAGAGGGCAACAGTGTAAAAATAGACTTCCTGCCAAACTACTCCCTACAAGACGCCATGCACCAAGTAGAAAATGGCAAAAAAAACCTGAAAAATCTACTACTGCCACTCCTACCCGACCGACTCGTATACAGGCTCCTACCCGAAGTACTACAAAACAGAAAAGTAGCCGAACTTGGCAAAAAAGAACGCCTACATCTTATAAACCTCTTTCACAACTACAACTGCATACCAGAAAAAACAGAAGGACTCAAAAAAGCTGAAGCTACTCACGGCGGAGTCTCAATCAAATGCCTCAAAAATCACCTCGAAAGCAATACACACAAAGGTCTCTACTTCTGTGGCGAACTCATCGATATCACAGGTCTACTCGGGGGATACAACATACACTTTGCACTCGCTACCGCAAAAAGAATCGCGCATTCTTTATAAGGTTAGGGGTGGGGGTGGAGTTTTTTCTGGGGGGAAACCCCATTTTGTAGCACAAAATGAGTTTTCCCCCCAGACCCCCCTTCCTGAAAAAGCATATTATCTACTACATTGGGATAAGTTCCCCTTCCTGAAAAAGCATATTTGCCCTTATTAGCTAAGAAACTTTCCTAAAAGTAAATTAAAAAATACGCCCCTTGTTTTCACGAGGGGCGTATTTTTTTACATAAAGCTTTTGGACAATATTATAAGATTACTTATATAAAGCTTTTAGGAAAGATGGGGGGTCTGGGGGGAAGAAAAGCCCTTTTCTCGAAAAGGGTTTTCTTCCCCCCAGAAAAACAAAACAAAATAAAAACAAAAACAAAAACAAAAAACAAAAATAAAAAATTATTTATAAAGGAAATGTGCCGTAATTGTCTTCATAGCGTTCTTTGAACATAGGAAGAGTGTAGGAGTGTTCTTGCGTGCCATATTTTTCGATGCAGAACACGGAGCAAACGGAGCCGATTTTCGCAGAGGTTTCGATATCGAGGCCTTTTGATATGCCTAGTAATAGTCCAGCACGAAAGGCATCGCCTGCGCCCGTAGGGTCAGCGACTTTAGCTACTATAGGAGCTGGCACGTTGATAGATTCTGTACCGATATCGATTTGGCAGCCATTTTCCCCAAGGGTGGTTATTATGTATTTCCCTCTTTCTAGGAGTTCTGCTTTGCTGTGTTCGGTAATTTGGCAAATAAGTTCTATTTCGTAGTCGTTGCCGATGAGAATTTCTGAACCATCGATGCAGCTAAGATGGCTTTCTTTGCTGATAGCGGGAATAGTTTGACCTGGGTCGTAAATATAGGGAACTTTTTTCTCTTTGAAGTATTGTGGAAAATTGAACATATCTTCGATATTACCTGGTGAAACTATGCCTAGGTCGCCTTCTTTGCATTCTGGATAGGCACTGCGTTCGGTGGGAGTGTTGAGTGCGGCTAGGTTGAAGCCTGTTATTTGGTTGCCTTTGCTGTCTGTGGTTATGTAGGCGCAGGCGGTGAGGCTGTCATCGAGGATTTTAACACCATCGAGGTTGATATTCATTTTTTCAAGCGCATCTTGGCATGCACCTCTGTAGTCACGCCCAACTGATCCGTATATTGAGGAGGTGAGACCGAGCAGGTAGAGGCTGTAGGCTATGTTAGCACCTGTACCGCCACGTTTTTCTTCGATGCGATCGATGAGGAAACAAACATTAATCATGTGTAGCTTTTCTGGAAGTAGGTGATCTTCAAAGTGTCCAGGAAAGGTCATTATACGGTCAAACGCAATAGAACCAGAAATATGAATAGCCATGTAAACTCCTAAATATTTTGTTTTTTTGTACTTGTTTGTATCCATTCCAAATAATCGGCATTGCCATCAGCAATGGGCAAAGCGACTATACAGGGGATTTCGTAACTATGCAAATCTTTCACGAGCATTTTTAATGCCTCAAAATCTTCTTGTATACCTTTTGCAATGAGCACGTATTCAAGGCTTTCTTCGATGGCATCTTTCCACCAGTATATGGATTCCATGGGGAATAGATTGGCACATGCTATGAGTTTTTTTTCCACAAGGGTGCGAGCAATGAGCTTTGCTTCTTCTTTGTTTGCACAGCTTATATAGATAAAGATGGGCATATAATCCTCTTTGAGGCGTAGTTTTGTTTAGGCTCTTTCGTTTTTTGTGTTCAGAATATACTTATTTTTTTTCTGTTTTTGTTTCTGTCTTCACTTCTGTTGTTTCTGTTTTCACTTCTGTTGTTGTTTCTATTTTCTTTTCTGTTTTTGTTTCTGGCTTTTTTTCTTTGGTGTAGCCATCTTCATAGCCACTACCTAAAGCGTTTATGTTATTTTCGATTTTAGCTTGAACTTTTCCTGTATTTTCGCCGACCCAAGAGCAGGCGCTTAGGGGTAAAAGCAGGGTTATTAGAATTAGACATGTTTTCATACTTACCTCGTAGTTGGGTATAATAAAAGATTTAAGAATATTAAATGTATATTACTTACATTATGCCATATTAATATTTGAATAAATACCGATTAGGAGAGAGACTCCTTCTTTACGACCGCTTCTTTTTTTATACGGTCGAGGAGGTCGCTAAAGGTTTTTTTCACATTTTCACGGATATCGCCTGCAACAACGAGAAAAAGCAGGTCATCCCCAGGTTTAAGTGTTCCTTCATTGGCTTGTGCGATGATTTTGAATATGCCAGTTTCTTTTTCCATTTCACGACATATGTCTTGAATCATTTCCTTGTTCGGAGTAACATGCACGCAGTCAACTTTTTTGTGTCCATCTCGAGACCAAGCACGAACTGTTCCATGATGAATAAGAGTCATACCGACATTTTCGGCATAGCCAGGGCTTTGTTTGAGTTCAGCTAAGCATTTATTAATATCCATAGTATATCCTTTAAGTGAGTTATAGAGTACGCCATGCAATCCATACAATCCATACTACAAAGCCAACCTAAGGTAAATAGCAAGATACTTTCTGCTACGGGCATTTGCGTTTGGATTTGCTGGAGTAATGGAGCAGAGTCACGAGTTGCCACTATGCTCGAAGAATCTGGTGGGCTTGAGATTAGTAATACCCCAAGTCAAAGCCTTTGGTTTTTCTTCAACATTGAAGTGGCGCTTTATGCTTTAGCCAAATTAGATATTTGGGGAAAACAATTTTCTACAGGTCTGACTTCTTTCACATTCCCAGGGGAATTGGTTGTTGATCCTGAAAGAAATCTGAGCCTTGAAGTTGACCCAAGCTTTTCAAATATAGTCACTGATGACCCACTGAGCATGGTTTATGTTTTTGCCCACCCTGCATTGTGGCCACACGCTGCGAGTCTTCCAGGTCTTTCTTTCTATGACATGACTATCCTTGAAAAACAAGGACTTTTTGGCTGGAAAATGATAACCGCCGATAGGCGTTTACCTTTTAGTGTTGAGCAAGGTTGGTTCGCCTTTTTACACCCTGTTGGAAACCCACTTGATAAGCAATTTCAAAGGGGTTGGGAAAAGATATTCGCCAATATTGAACCTTTGCTTGATGAGCATAAATTAAAATATTCCTTGCAGAGTGGTTTTTTGAGTGTTTCTATTGGAACTATTCAACAGCTTCGGGCGTGGACAGAGCAAATACTTGTTATTTTTGATGATATACGGGAACAGCACCAAGATATTTATTGGCCCTGCCTTAGTATTGTTGTTGATAAAAACAATTTAAATTTCACCACAGATTTACACGAAAAGCTCAATATTGACTGGATTAATTTAGCGCCTGATCATCCTTATCTGAACTATAAGAATGCTTTTCTTTTGGGGAAAAAATTCTCTATTCACGATATTTCTTATTCAAGCCAACCCACAGACATTCAAACGCTCTGTACGGTGGCTTTAAAAGAGCTTGAAATGGGATCTTCTCAAATTAACCCCATCATAGCAAAAGTCCTCACCCCAGGAGAAAGCACTTGTTTTTACTGCGGAAGTGGCACCCATGAGCCTTTAGATTGTCCAACAAAGGTTTTGCAAATACTAAAACCTGATTTTTGGAAAGAATTTAAAAAGCTCGATTTTTCTGATATTAATAATTCTTATCGCAGTATAGATGCAGACGTCAATGCCCACGGCACAGATGCGTATATGTCCATGCTTGCCACTGAGAATCCCGTATCAAACGTCTTGCGAGGCACTTTTGCCATTAATGCTTCTTGTCAATTGCCTAATGTTGAAAGAATCTGGCAAATTACTTCAAGAGACATTGATGAAGTTCCTGAAAAAGTGAACCCTCAAAAAGAGCCATCTTGGGGAATTTTAAAACGTCTCACACAGATGAATCAAGATTTAAATGCTATTGAGCGCGATTGCGCAAGTCATATAGCAAAAGACTCAAAAAGCTGGCAACTGCAATGTTTGGCAGGCTTTATCGCCATGGAGAAAAAGGACTTTTCAAAAGCTGCACGAGCATGGAGAGATGCAGAAAGCATCTGCACAACCACAGCACACCAAGGGTGGCTAAAATTTCTCGTAGCACGTTTGAAAGAGGTTCAAGGTTCTTACAACGAGGCTTACGACACTTATACAGCAGCTCAAAAGCTTTTGCCCCTGTGGAAAGATTTAGAGTATCGCATGTATGTTTGCAAGGTAAAGATGGGTTTTGGTCAAACTATGTCCGCTACTTTTGTTGAGCTTGTGCTTAAATCGCCAGAACTTTTCCATAAGGTTCTGCTCGACCCTGAACTGGCGAGAGGGCGACGACATATGATAGGTAAGCTGTCCCCTATTTGGGAGCATGCTTATAATCGTTTTATGGTGGATCGCACTGCGTTGCAAGACCTTTTGCAGACCTTGCAGGAGTGGTTTTCTGAAACAGATAACCCTATGGTCTACTACGGCGCAAATATACGAAAGCTTTTAGATGCTGGCACTATAAATAACTATGTTCTTTTTATGGAAGTGGCGGAGTTTAGGCCAAGGTTTGAGGACGACCTCACACGCATTATTGCACAAGAAATTACAGGCCTCAAACATGATTACGAAAACTGTCTTAATGAAGTTGAATTTATCCGAGACGAAATGAACTGGTTTTATTTTCAAAAAGTACTGATTGATTTTAATGCTACTTTTAATGATTGCGCACGCCTTCTCAACTGGGCATTTATTTCGAACTTTAATGACGTTATTATTTTTAAAGAAGCGAAAGATAAATTACCAGAACTGCAAGAGCTTGTTGTAAAACTCAAAAAGAAGCTCAGAAAGTTACGTATGGTGCGAGATATAACGCTCTTTGCGTTGCTTATGACAAAGACATTCCTCAGAACAAGCATTATACTTGTGGTACTTGTTCTTACGGCTATTTTTACTTTGCTCTTTTTTGGAGATTCTCTCAGCGTTTCGTGGACACAAAGTTTTATAAAAGTTAACTTTTGGGGACTTCTAAAGGTGACATTAAGCATTGCTCTTATGTTCTCTTTTGGGATTTCGTCCTTAAAAACAACGATTTTATTCGATAAAAGAAAAAATGCTCTTCTTGAGACAGCAAAAGAAGAGCGAGTGCGTGCACAACAAATACGTATAATGAAAGCAAAAAAGAGAAGAAAAGAAGAAGAAAAAGAAAAGAAGAAACAAGCCTTTATGGCGCAACGCTAAAGAGCGAGGTATGTATGCATGAAGAAATTGAACGAAAGTTTTTAGTCAAAAATGATGCGTGGCAAGGCAAAGCGAAAGCCGTGCTCTTTAGACAAGGCTATATAGCAAGAACAGTGGATAGAGTTGTCCGTGTTAGGGTTGCTGGAGATTTAGGCACACTCACGGTTAAGGTAAAAACAGGGCAAATCACACGCTCAGAATATGAATATGATATTCCCTTAAGTGATGCCCATTCCTTGCTCAATTCCCTTGCTCCTGCTGAAATCATCGAAAAGAATAGACACACCTTTGAAGATTGTGGGCATATTTGGGAAGTGGACGAATTTCTAGGTGCGAATCAAGGGCTTGTTGTTGCAGAGGTGGAACTGCTCTCTGAAGACGAACACGTTGATTTTCCCCCTTGGCTTGGAAAAGAAGTGAGCAAAATTTCACGATATCTCAATGTGCAACTCACACAAGAGCCTTATGAAACTTGGAAAGTGACAGAGAAGTAAAACAAGGGTTTAGGCAACTCACCAAAGAATAGTTAATGTAATAGTTAAAGTAAATAAGAAAACAAATATAGCCCAGCTTTTTAAACAGAGTCCTTTTTTACAAACTTACACAAAAGTACAAAAACAACTAAAGTTTATTTTTTTTAAGACGATACAATATATAGCTAACGCTTGGAGTCTTGAGCGCCAGAATGGAATAATTCCATTAATCACAAGACACAAGTAAAGACAAGGAAGTCTGCTTATGTTAAATTATTACAAGTTTTATGAAGTTGAAAAACTCATAAGCCAAGGTAAACACGATGAAGCGTTTTCAGCGCTCAAAGAATTACAAGACGCGTATATGTCACTCAATGACGAATCCGCAAAATTGCGTAATCAAGTGCATTACCTTGAAGAATTGCTCTATATCTCCAGAAATCTTATTTTTGATGGGGATGCGTATTGGCTTATTTCGGAGGGGCAAAAACAAGGCCCTTTCTGCCCCACATGTTACCACGAAAACGGTTCACTTATCCGCTTGCGTGTTGACGGGGTTGACTCTTTTGAAGTTCAGTTCGCTCGTGAGCGCTGGTCTTGTGAACATTGTGGAACTGTTATTGCACCAGAAGCTGAAGTGGAACAAGCACAAGCTCAAGCTCGCAGTGCAAAAATAACACCTTTTATTCAATAGAAATAAAGATTGTTTTTGATTTTTTGGTTTTTTGATTTTCGGGAGGGGAATCCCCTTGATAGGCACATGTTTACATGTGCTTATTTTGTTTAAGGGGGGGGCACTGCGTGACGGACTTAATTATCTTTATAAAAGGCATGGATTGCCACGTCAACCCTTCGGGTTTCCTCGCAATGACATTTCACGGTCTAAAGTAATCATAGGGAACGTGGAGACATCACATGGTATATGGAGACAAACTACATACAACGAGAAATGTCATTGCGAGGAGCGTTAGCGACGTGGCAATCCATTCCATACTTACTTCTTCAACGAGAAACGTAGTTTCTTTTAGCTTCCCCTTTGGTCAGGAGCTCGCACTTGCCGTTTACGAGGAACGAGTAAATACGGATAGCGACAGCATAGATGAGGGGTGACACCCCTCGTAATCGGGGTTCATAAGGGGGCGAAGCTCCCTTAAATAATATGTAACCCGTCACGCAGTGACACAATACAACGGCGTGGCGTATGCCACACAATACAACTACGTCACATATGCCACGCAATGTCATTTCTCGTTGTATGTAATTTGTGGTAGATAGCCGTCACAATAGCGTTTATCCCTAAAAACGAACGCCTTATTATAAGTAATGCATACATTTGTTTCTTTTTTTAGCATCAAAAAGCACCAACCATTTCTACGTAAATATTCCATCAAAAATATTACAAACAAAACTCAAAAAATTCAATATCTTGCATAATAACACAAAGTAAGCCCCCGATATGAACACTTTCCGCTAAAAATTTATTGCCATATAGTATAGATTGTCCTATAGTTTCGCTAAATATTTGAAGGCACATGTATTTATATACATTCACGTTGCCTTTTGCCTTTATTTTCAGGTTTAGATAGTCAGCTCAAAGAACATAATACGATAGACAAACAAAACCTTGGGGGATTTATGGGAAAATTATTGAAAACACAGCTTAGTAACTTTTTGTTTCCTTTGAAACAGCAAATGCATTCTAAAACGCTTTTATCAGCGTCTCTTATGTTGGGGCTTGTATTTGCTCCCGTTTTAGCCGTTGCAGGACCGAGTAATAACACCATCAATTTTTCTACTGGTACAGTAAATAACTTATATGCTGGTAGTACAAATAATGGCAATGCCACGGGAAATAAGATTAAGGCTACAGGCGGCACAGTAACAGGAAATTCCTTTGCTGGTACAAGTAATTCTGGTAATGCCATAGGCAATACTTTTATTGTGGATGGTGGTACTTTTAAAAGATATACCTTTGCAGGGCAGTCGCAATCAGGCAATGCCATAGGTAATACCTTTTTTCTGAAAAATGGCCATGTAGAATATATTGCAGGTGGGCGCTCTCATTCAGGACTAGTTAAGGGCAACTCCGTATTTATCTCTAACGGAACAGTTAATATTGCAGCGGCCGCACGTAGCAATGGAACTGCCCATTTAGAGGGAAACCTCATAGATATAAGCGGTGGAACTATTTTTAATTATACCACTGGTGCCTATGTACAATATGGAACAGCGACAAATAATACGGTGAAAATCTCAGGTGGTACATTTAATGGTGATATTTATGGAGCGGATTCCAAATCTGGTACGCTTATAGGTAATAGCGTTTATATTACGGGCGCTATTACTCCTGCATTGGATGGTAATTTAATTTACGGTGCAACTTCACAAACAGGCGCAGTAACAGGAAACCTTGTTGATATTAGAGGCTCTGTTGATATAAAGAATAATACCGTTGCAGGTGCTTATTCTGGTAGTAATTCTGTTTCTGGCAACCGTGTTGTTATTGCAGGCGCAGCCTTAGCCGGCGCTGCAAAGATATACGGTGGGCAAACTCTTACGGGTTCTGCTTCTAACAATAGTGTGTATATGAACACAACAGGAACTCTTGCTGGAACTGATGTTGCAGGCGGATATTCTACCTCTGGCAATGTTTCTGGTAATACGGTCGTTATAGACAATGCTACTTTTACAGGAGCAAGCAGTGTTTCTGGTGGGCATTCTGATACGGGTACAGTAAGCGGTAATACAGTCACTATTAATGGCGGTACTTTCGCAGGCAAGGTAACAGGCGGACACTCTAAGAGTGGAACAGTAACAGGCAATAACCTCATTATTAATGGTGGTACATTTACCACAGGTACAGAAATCACAGGTGGTTCTGTTAATACTCTTGCTGGTACAACTTCTGGTAACACCATAACTATTCTTGATGCTTCAGGAATAAACGCTGGCGCTAAGTTATCAGGTGGCTCAACAGATACCACTTCTCGTGCTATTACCTCTACTCATAATCCTGCCTTACGTAGTGGCAACACTCTTGTGCTTAAGGATAATACAAAAGTTGCCAGTGTAAGTAATTTTGAGCATTACGAATTCCATATGGCAGACAGCCATGCTACGGCTCCAATGCTTAGTGCTGACAATCTTCACCTTGGCACTGACGCTAACCTGCGTGTTTATTTAGGAAATAAAGGGGATAATTTAGGCGTTGGCGAAAGAATTAATGTTTTCAAAAGCACAGGTGCTGGTGTCGTAGAAGGAAACCTTGGAACGAATGTAGCCTTACAAGGTATGAGTGTTGTTAATCACCTCACTTATGGAGGGGTTGGTTCAGGTACTCACTACTTCACCATCACAGGTCAAAGCGCGCACCCTCACTCCGTCACCTTTCCTGAAGCAAGACTCGCTTCTTTTGCTTTTATGAATCAAGCGGATGATTTGCTCGTTGGGCAAGGTATGGCTAGTGCCATAAGCGCCACAACAACAAGCCCCTCACAATGGGTAAGCTTTGGCGCTCTTTCTGTAGGAAAATCAGGATACGAAACAGATAGCGGAACAACAGGTGATGTGGAATTTGGTGGTATGTCCGTCGTAACAGGTGTTTCAAAAATAATGCCTGCAGGAAACGGAAGCTTTTTAACTGGTGCTTATTTTGAAGCAGGCACAGGCTTTATTGACGTTGACAATGACAATAGAGGACAAAGCTCTGTTAACACCAATGGCGATAGCAATTATTACGGCATGGGGCTTTTTGGGCGCTATGAAAATAATGGCGTTTACGGGCTTGGCTTTATCCGTGCGGGTGTACTCGATACAGATTTTGAAACACAAGATAACAGATACCAACTAGATTATGATGCTAAAACTGCCTATTATGGCGCAGGCGTAAGCCTTGGTTATAAGCTCGAACTCTTTGAAAATCGTGATATGCTCGACGTTTATACTCGCTACATGTGGACGCAATTGGCAGAAAAAGACCAAAATCTTGATAGCCAAGATTATACCTTTAAAGCTATCAATTCACACCAAGCACGCATAGGCGCACAATATAATTTTATGCAGAATAAAGGTTTCTCTCCTTTCGTTGGCATCGCAGGACAATACGAATTTGACGGGGAATCTCACGCCACTATCCGTGGAAATCTAAACACAGCAACACCTGATATTACAGGATTTACAGGAATCGCTGAAATTGGTATCCGTGTGCTTCCAAACCTAAAAATGCCTGTAACAACAAGTATCAACCTTGAAGCTTATCTTGGTAAAAGAGAAGGCATAAGCACAACTCTAGATTTTGCTTATTTCTTCTAAGAACTGTTTTTGTTGAGGGGGAAAACCCCATTTGGGTAAATACCATATAATGTCATTGTACGTAATTTGTAATAATTATTTGCAATGACATTTATGTTTAACTTGTTTACTGTTTGACGTTTGCCCATTTGGCAGTTAACATTTGCCTTAACAATAAAAGATATAACCCCATTAATTACTCATTTCTATAAAAGAATATCGTATTTTCTCATAATTATGGAGACCCTATGAAATTTCGTAAGCTTTATATATTTATCGCCATTTTGCTGATTATATGTTTTGCATTATGGTGGCTGATTGATTGGTCGTCACAATATACAGCAGAGGACATTACAGCCCTTGAAACACAAGCGAATGCAGGCGATGCAGAAGCTTCCTATATACTTGGTGTTATATACGATGACGGGCAAGGCGTTCCTCAAGATTTTCAAAAGGCTCGCCACTACTTTGAAGAAGCGGCTAATAAAAATTATGCAAGGGCGTATTTCAGCCTTGGAATTTTATATTATAATGGAGAAGGAATAAAACAAGATTTTACTAAAGCTTTTAATCTATTAGAAGTGGGTGCACAACTTGGAGATTCACGTTCTCAAGCCGGTCTAGGTGCTATGTATTACAACGGGTTAGGAACTCAAGCTGACCAGAAAAAAGCAGCACACTATTCCACTTTAGCGGCGCAACAAGGAGATGCAGCAGCACAAGCCGCTCTTGGTGTTTTGTATTCCCTTGGTGAGGGTGTTCCTCAAGATTTTCAAAAGGCACAATACTATCTTGAATTAGGTTCTACTTACGATTTTTTTACCACTATGCTAATCCTTATTGGAAACAAGTACGAACAAAGGTGGCTGCAACCAATTGAATGAACAAAAAGAAAAACCTATATACTAGGCTTTCCTTTTTGTTTTTAATATCAGCGTTAGTAGCACTCAATGTTTAAAAATATATTTGTTTTTTATTTTAAATGTACTATTTTAGTATGTTGCTAAAAATTTCCCTAACCACTCCCCCTCTCGTTTTTGCTAAAAACTTCCCTCCCGCATCCTCACCTGTCGGCATTTCTTGGTCATAAATCGA
>CAMQVJ010000074.1 GCA_947038175.1 uncultured Desulfovibrio sp. | reverse complement strand
AAAACCTTACCTTGGCGCTTATGAATGCAGGTTTAGATTCTTTGAAACAAATAATTACTGTTATTCTCACTGATTGGAGTAATGATGTTCTAACGGAATTAGTGCAGCTGCCTGTTACGCAAATTGCTCTTATGAAAGGAAGCTGGGAATGGGAAAAAATAGAAAATGCTCCCATACCTATTATGCCTCATGCAAATATTACGGCTAAAGGCAAAGCGAATTTGAGCTTGCGCCAAGATTGGGGACGGCTTGGTGTTACGCAGATCAATCAAAATGAATGGGTACAGCAATTCCAAACGACGCAACATGAAAAAATTCTTGTACTTGGTACGGGTGAATTTGTGTATGTGCCTTTTTTATTAGCGGAACATCTTGAAGCTCAGGGCGCACAAGTTCTTTATAGCTCAACAAGTCGATCTCCTATCGCCGATGGTTTAGCCATCGAGTCGAGTTTGTCGTTTACCGATAATTATGGTTTAAATATACCTAATTATTGCTATAATGTGGCACATCAGAAATTCGACCGTGTTATCGTATGTGTTGAGACTTTAGAGAAAAATGTGGACTCTAAATTTCTTACTGCCCTTTCTTCCATTGCTGGTAAAGTGGAGATAGCAGAATATGAATAAACCTTTATTTTTCTTAGACTTGGACGATACACTTTTTCAAACTAAACGAAAAATGGGTATGTATAATCAGCAATCGCCATTTTTCCCTGCTGCGCTTGACAAAAAACTTGAGCCTCGAAGTTTTATGACGCAAGAACAAAATAATTTTGTTAACTGGTTACTAGAAACAGCCACTCTTATTCCCGTTACTGCACGTGGAACAGAGGAAATATCACGGGTGACTATCCCTTTTAATTCATGGAAAATCACGACGCATGGTGCCGTTATTATTAAACCTAATGGTGATTATGACAGCGAATGGCAAGCAAAAATTTCAGCTCAGTTAGAACCCTATCAACAAGAAATACGAGAAAGACAGAAGCATTTAACCGATGCGTTTAATAAAGCTGGTATAGAAGCATGGGCAAGAATTAATTATGAATACGGTGATACCGCCATTTATATTGTTGCGAAACATAGTGATAGCGCAAAAATAGACGAATTGTATGCGCTGGCAGACGAAATAGACGCAGAGCTTGGTATTGAAGGTTTTTATGTTCACAGAAATAGCAATAATATTGCCTGGTTACCAAAATGCATCGAAAAGAATTTGGCGCTGACATTTCTACTTGAACAGCTAAAAAAAGAAGAGGAGCATACTCCTATCATTGGCTTAGGTGATAGCCTGAGCGATTACAGCTTTTTGAAATTATGCACATGGTTCGGTATGCCCAAACAAAGCCAACTTTCGGGAAAACTCGATCAATGCCTCAACACCACGGAATAAATAATGCCCATATTTTCTGGCTCATACTCTCCTAGTGATATTAGTTTTTTGTTGAGACCTATACATATTGAAATGACATCTGTAGAAAAAAAAGAAGAGCTTATCCAATCAGGAAAAGTTCATTATTCTGAAATGCTGAGCCATGAACCTGCGCCCTCACCTGAACACATTCATATTTACGAGCAAGCGTTAAAGAATGGGGAAGGGCGTTTAGCAAAAGAAGTTATGCTTTTGGCAAAACAATTGATACTTGCGTTTCCTCATAAGCCCATAGTTTTGGCGAGTCTTGTTCGTGCTGGTGTGCCGCTTGGGGTTATGCTTCATCGCTTATTAAAACGCCTTGGGCATGAGTCCTATCATTATGGCGTAAGTATTATTCGTGATAGGGGTATTGATGAGAAAGCGCTTAGTGAAATTGAGCAAAAACATGGTACGGAAGCTATTGTTTTTGTTGATGGTTGGACAGGAAAGGGGAGTATTGCAGGGCAGTTGAAAGCTTCTTTATCTGAGCGTGTTGGATATCCTGAATGTCCGCATTTAGTTGTACTTGCTGACCCTTGTGCTATGGCGTGGATGTCCGCTTCTCACGATGATTGGCTGATACCGTTTGGGATTTTAGGAGCGTCTGTTTCTGGCTTGATTTCTCGTTCTGTGTGGTCTGATAAGGATTATCATGGCTGTATGATTTGTGACCATCTTACAGATTTTGAATGTGGCACAGTGCTTGTTGACCGCATTGCGCAACTACAAGAAAATATTGAAATAGAATCTCTTGAAATAGTATCAACTGGTTCAAATGCTTTATGTGATTTAAATAAATCATCTAAAAGCGTTATTTCCCATTTTCAAGAAAAATATAAAATCGAACAAATTAATCGCATAAAACCCGGTATAGCGGAGGCGACTCGTGCAGTGCTGCGGCGCATGCCAGAGTATGTACTCATAAGAGATTTGAATGATCCTGATGTGGAATTATTAGTTTATTTGGCAAAAGTGAAAGGTATTACTATTCAAGAAGTTGGCAAGGAACTTGGGCAATATAGAGCTGCGACCATTATAAAAAAGGTATTTTAGTATATGAATATATCACCACTTAACCTCGGCGCAACTCTTTATATGCCAGCGACTCGCCATGATATTATTGATGTTATCTTAGCAAATAAAATCCCCAATTTGCAATCTATGGTGATTTGTCTTGAAGACGCAGTGTCCGAAGAAGATGTCGTGTCTGCCCTTAGTAATCTCAAAAAAATCACCGACGAATTAGCTCCAAAACGGGAATTATCTCACAAGCCTCTCGTTTTTGTTCGCCCTCGCAATATACCCATGGCAAAAGAAATTGTTAATAATTATAATCTCACGGGTATTAACGGTTTTGTTTTTCCAAAATTCACCTTAGCCACTCTTACTGAATGGGAAAAAACTATAGAGTCTTCACATTTGACTTGCATGCCTACATTAGAAACAGAAGAAGTTTTTGATGTGGCGGCGATGCAGCGCATGGCAGAGACCCTCACAAAAAGTTCGTTAAGAAAAAAAATTATTGCTATCCGTGTGGGAGGCAATGATTTAATGGGTGTTTTAGGTATACGCCGCTCACGCATAACAACAATTTACGAAGGCCCTCTCAGTTACATACTAAAAATGCTCGCTTGTACTTTTGGCGCTAAAGGCTTTGCTCTGACAGCCCCAGTATTTGAACTGATTGACCAAATCGACCTCCTCGAACTCGAATTACTTCAAGATATTTCCCATGGCTTTATTGGTAAAACTGCAATACATCCTAGCCAAATAGAATATATTCATAATGCCCTAATGGTTGAACCTAGCGAATTTGAAGATGCAACCCGAATCCTTGAAAGTAGTCAAGCAGTCTATAAACACGGCGGGGCTATGTGCGAGCCAGCGACCCATCACCAATGGGCGAAAAAAATAGTGGAGCGTCACGCATATTATGGCCTTCGAGATGAAAACAGTTATTAAGAATGCCTTCGGCGACCAAAGGGATTGAATCCCTTTGGAAACCCCATAGATTAAGAATGCCTTCGGCGACCAAAGGGCATGATGCCCTTTGGAAACCCCATATAAATATATTATTTATTTGTTATCCCTTTGCTTAATTGGTCACTACGCTTATAAAATCAAACGATTACATCGCTTGTTGGGTGGCTGTAAACCCCCTCATCAGCGATTTTCTATAAACAAAGTTTATAGAAAATCGCTGATGAGGGGGTTTGCCTACCAAAGTGGCAAACTTGAAAAGTTTGTTTGCGTTTACGAGGTACGAGTAATTACGCAAATAGAGAGCAGAGATGGGGAAATCATTTCCCCCAAGAAAAAGAAAAAGAAACAAAAAAAGCACCAGATAAATCTGGTGCTTTTTTTTGTTAGTAAGATAATTTATTTATATATTAACGCCGTATTGAGCAGCAAGGGCGGCTAGGGCACCTGCGTATCCTTGGCTTACGGCTTTGAATTTCCATTCATCATTGTGGCGATAGAGTTCACCGAATACCATTGCAGTTTCAACGGAAGCGTCTTCTGATAGGTCGAAGCGAGCGATTTCTTCATTGCTGTCTGCATTGAGAATGCGCATGAAGGCGTTGCTTACTTGCCCAAAGTTTTGTTTGCGTTCTTCAGCTTGGTAGATGCTCACACCGAAAACGATTTTTTTAACTTCGATTGCTACTTTTGTGAGGTCAACTCTAACTTGTTCGTCGTCGCCATCGCCAGCACCTGTACGGTTGTCACCAAGGTGTTCAACACCGCCACAAGGACTTGTTTTTTGATTGAAGAAAATGAAATTAGCGTCGGAAATAACTTTTCCGTCTTCGCCAAGCATGAATACGGAAGCGTCTAGGTCAAAATCTGCACCGTCTGTCGCACGTGTGTCCCAGCCTAAACCGACGAGAGCGATTTTCATTGCTGGAGCTTCTTTGGTGAGAGATATATTGCCGCCTTTTACTAATGAAATAGCCATGATGTTTTCCTTTTGGATAGAGTTTATTTAGATGTTGGGGATTAGAATCCCTTGTGGATGTAATTATTAAATTTAGATTGAGTTTATGCCAAACTGGGCACACATTGCGCCTAAACCGCCGGCATATCCTTGTCCTACTGCACGAAATTTCCATTCGTTGTTATGGAGATAGAGTTCCCCAAAATTCATGGCAGTTTCGCTTGAAGCGTCTTCTGATAGGTCATAGCGAGCCACTTCTACGTTGGTTTCGTCGTTGATAATACGCATAAACGCATTGCTCACTTGCCCGAAGCTTTGTTTGCGAGTAGCGCCTTCATGTATGGTCACAATAAAAGCGAGCTTTGCAACGTCTGCAGGTATTTGATTGAGTTTAACGATAAGTGTTTCATCGTCACCATCGCCATCGCCTGTGCGGTTGTCACCTGTGTGGGAGACGGAGCCTTCAGGGGAACTTAGGTTATTATAAAAAATAAAATCAGTATCGTTACGCACTTTTCCTGCTTCGCTTAGTAGAAATGCGGAAGCGTCTAGGTCAAAATCTTGCCCATCGGTTGCTCTGGTATCCCAGCCAAGGCCGACTCGAACACGAGTGAGGGAAGGGTCGCTTTTTGTTAGTGATACGTTGCCACCTTTTGCTAATGAAACACTCATATTATATCCTTTTTGTTTTTTTATAGTTTTGGCCTGATGCCGTTTGTGGTGTGTATATTGTTGAATTATATCTAAGTTGTCTATTTGAGTATTTACTCATTCTTCGCAAGCGCAAACGACTAGGTCGCCTATTGGGTAGCTAGAAATTGCATATTTATGTATTTATTGTAAACCTTGTTTATAATAAATACATAATGTGGGGGTTTGGGGGAGTTCAACTCCCCCAAAAAAACAAGTTGGTTCACATATGTGATAGAGGCATCTTTATTGTCTATTCGTCTTCTTTATTATCTGCTTTTTCTGGAAAGATAAAGCTTGAAAAAACGCCGATGGAAAGAACCACAACCACTACGATTAGGCTTGTTATTGCTGAAATAGTATAATCATGATTGAATATATGTGAAGTGGCGTTTAGGCCTAGTTTTGCAGCGATAAAGAAAAGTAAGACGATGACGGCTTTTTCTAAATGCACCAAATATTTTTTCATTGCTTCAAGTACAAAGTATAATGTTCTGAGACCTAAAATGGCGAACATCATGGCACTGTAAACAATGAGTGGCTCTTTGCTAACGGCGATAACGGCTGGCACAGAGTCAAAAGCAAACATAATATCTGATAATTCAACAACCGCTAGACATAATAATAAAGGCGTTGCGTAATACCTTGCTTTTATTGTGCGTCCAACTTGAATATCCGCATTTTGTGGTTTTGCTAACTCTTCATCAACATCCGCTTGATTGAGTAAAAAAGCGTGTCCTTTGATTTTAGACCATACGGGGAAGAGGCGTTTAACGGCACGGTAGGCTAAGTGCTGGGAATAATCTTCAATTTCTTCTGTATCACCGCCACTTTTAAGCATCATCACTGCTGTCCATGCAACCATCAGCGCAAAGACAACCTCAACCCAAGGGCCAAGGGCGAGTAGGCTTGTACCGATACCAACGAAGATGCCACGAAAAACGATAGCACCAACGACACCCCAATAAAGAACCCTGTGGCGATAAATATCGGGTACAGAGAACCATGAAAAAATAGCCATAATAACGAATAGGTTATCGACAGAAAGTACTTTCTCAAGGGCATAACCTGTCACGAATAAACTCGCAACTTCTAAGCCGTGTCGAGCATAAAGATAGGCAGCAAAAAGAAAAGCGACTATGACCCAGAATATGGACCACATGATGGCACTTTTTAGTGAAATCTTTTTATCTTCACGGTGCATGTAGAGGTCGATGACAATGGCACCGACGGATAAGATGACAAAAACAAGGACTGTTTCGATTGGGAAGCCAATATGTGTTGTTTCCATTTTTTACTCTATTATAGTTGATAGTCAGCAGGATTAAGACCCAGTGCTGAACAAATTTCACGTGCGACTGCTTTTTCTGCATCATCAAAATCACCATCGCTTTTAGCGACAGCAATCCCAACTCGAAATGCCAATTGTGCTTCATCAGGTTGATCCTTCAAGCGCACAATGAATTTCATGGATTCGCCTTTACCAATGTCGGTATCAAAATCAAAACTTGCAGCCAATGAATTGAAAAATTCAATAATTTCTTTTGTCTCAAAAACTTTCAATTCAGGTGATTGCTGTATGAAAGCTATCATTTTTTGTTTTTCTTCTGAGCTTACGCCATTTGAAGCTGAGCTTATGCATGCACAAACGGCAACAGTTCCTTCCATGAATTTACGATTTTTGTAACGACTCACTTGAGCTGTGAGTTCTTCTCGTCCAGCGCTTAGTGTGCTTTTAACTTTATCGAAAATATCGTTAACTCCAGTTTTCATTGCTTGCGTAGGAATTCTTGTCCCTGATGTAGGAACTTGTGTTCCTGATCTAGGCATTCTCGTTTCTTGCGTAGGCATTCTTGTTTCAGTTGGGCGATGATTCCCAAAACCTGGTATTTCTTGCGCTTGAGCTCGAGGACGAGTTTGACCCCCAAAAGCGTTGGCAGAAGTGTTTGCAGAAGCGTTTACTGGCGCACTTGAGGAAGGTGTCGCATTTGAAGCAGGTACTGAATTTGAAACAGTAGTCTGATTTGAAGCAGGTGAAGACACTTGGTCTTGTGCTACTTCAACACCATAAAATTCCGCTAAAGGCTTCAAGCCTCCGCTGAATCCTTGTGATATAAATCGAAATTTCCACTCGTTATTTTTACGATAGAGTTCGCCAAGAATCAATGCCGCTTCTGTTCTTTCTTTCAAATCAATATTCGCTTCTAGAAGAACAGTTTCTTGTTCTATTTGTATAGATAAGCGAGCAAGAGAAGAAATGGATTGCCCAGAGTGGCATGTGTAAGAAAAGGCGATTTTTTGGATAAGTGGATTTATTTTAGGTAGATTTACCTTGAATGTTGTATTGACACCTTCGTCGACTAAAGCAAGTGCTTGGTCATGAGACTGTTTATTGCCATAGAAAACCATATCCGCATCGCCTGATACTTTTCCGTTGGCATGCAAGCAAAATGCTGAAATGTCAGTAGGGATATCAGAAATGATGCGAACAATAATTTCATTTGTTGGAACGGGAGCATTGCTACCAGCTGTCATTAACATAATTATATCAAAGCCTTCTTAATGTCTGATAACATGTCATCTATAACACGGCCTTTACATGGAGTACCGTGTGCTTTAAAAATCCAATCGTTATCTTGTTTTGAAAGGGAAGCGAGTAATATTCCTGTGTGAGCGCCTTGTTCAGTCAATTTATAGTTACAAATTTCCTTTGAACCTGATGCGCTATCAACAACACGGCAAAAAGCATTATCCACTTCGTTGAATGTTTGACCGCTGAAGCTGTTTACCGTAATGGCAATATGCGCAACATTTGCAGGAAGCGCCGTAAGATTGATATTAATAACTTCATCATCGCCGTCGCCATCACCTGTGAGATTGTCGCCAAGGTGAATAACGCTGCCGCAGTTTGATTTTAGTTTGTTAAACCAGATAGTATCAATGGCATTTCCTTTGCTATCAAGTAAAACGCAAGACGCATCAAGGTCAATAGAGCTTGAACCGCCACCTAAGAGGGAGCTCAAAAATCCTTTTTTCTTTATAGGATCCCAGCCGAGACCAATAGCGATTTTTGTAAGTGTTTTGCCTGCAGTTTTTGTTAATGATATTGCTTGGTTTTTAGATAGAGAAATCATTGTACACCTCAAATTTAGTTATAGTAACGAGAAAATAGGAATAAATAAGGACGCCTCAAACGGGTGAACATATTTATTCATTACTTTTATATGACAAGCATTGAGCTTGTGTTTTAGCATGGGGTAAGTATTCAAATTAAAAGAAAATGCTTACTACCACCACTATATATAGTTACATAATAGCATAAAGTCAATAGGTTTCCTCTGCCTTGCCTTAGTCTCCCAATCGTGTGTGGGCTGTAATATATAATAAAGGAGGTGTGCAGATTTAGTTCCCACTTGTGCTAGTGACATAGAAAAAAAACTGACCTAGAACATCTCTTTTCTTGGGTATGCAAAAAAAGTATTCTAGGTCAGGGAGATTTTTTATAGAAAAGTAGTTCTTCGGGATGAGCAGTGTTTACAGAAATATATTACTTCGTAAGTATGTTATTTTATGTGGTTTATCTGTTTATGGGAATGCATGTGTATGCCCTTGTTTGCCCTTGTTTGCCCTTGTATATATGGCGAGCATGAGTTTTGTCATGTTTGCGAGAAAAGGGCTTATTAGGATAGGAGCTTATTCTATGACTAATCTTTTAAGCTTTTTAAAATTGTGATGATAGTTTTGGCATTTTCTGCGCTGGGGTTTTCAGGTAGTGGTGCAATAATACCAAGGCCTTCTGTGTATTCATGAAAATCTTCTTCATTCATTGAGCTGACAACAGCAGTATGCACAACGGCGTTAATCATGAGTAAGGAAATAACAGCGTCTCGTATTGGTTTACCGTCTAATCCTAAGTCAAGAATAATCAAGGTAGGTGCTTGTTTCTTTAGGCTTTCTTGTGCGCTTTCTAAACTATCCATTTTGAGAATTTCAATAGCAGAATTTGCCATTTCTGCGTTGAAAGCTTCCCATTTTTGATGCGTGTGACTCACTAAAAAAATGTTCATGAAGAGTTTCCTTTCAATATATAATTTTGGAATTTTATAGCTAAGTTTTCCCTCTCACATTGAGCATGAGAGGGAAAGACTTTTGCATTAATTTTTAATGTCCGCCACAAGTGTTTTCTGTAGAAAAAGGCATTAATTTTCCTGCGTTGAATGCTTCAATAGCTGCGCCAACAGTAGGGAATTGACCAGCAAAATAGGCTTCAATACCCATTTGTTGAAAACCCATAAGAGGGCGCATACCCATGCCACCAGCTAAGATTTTGTTCACGCCATTGCTTGCTAAGTGCTGAACGGGAGCCATGCAGCCACCTTGTTGATGAGGTACATTTTCTAAAGTGCGCACATTTTTAACGGCATTATCTTCAATTTCCACTAAAGTGTAAATATCACAATGGCCAAAATGCATGCCCATGGCAGCGTCTAATCCGCCTGGCATGGCAGAAGGAACAGCGATTAAATAAGAACTCATGATAGTATCCTTTTATTGTTTCAAGTTAGAGGGTTTACGCTATAAAAGTATGCGTTTACGCTTGTATTATAAAGTTTTTGCTCTTTTTGGGTTGATCCATATAGCTCAAAATATTCACCCAAATATCTTGCAAAGACTCAGCTATGACAGAATCTGTTTCTGTTATTGTTTTTCGAGCCACCATTGCTTTTGTAATATCTTCGGAAAACGGTATATTTCCTGCAAAATAATGCCCTTGCTCACTGCTATACTGCATAATGCTTTTTGCTTCCTCGGCATTGAGGTCTGCCTTATTGAGCACAAGGGCTACAGGAATTCTAAAATGAGCACAGAGTTTTGCGATTCTTTCGAAATCATGACGTCCTGAGGGAGTTGGCTCAACAATAGCAAGGGCTAAGTGAACACCAGACAAACTGCTAATAACGGGGCAGCCCACCCCTGGAGAACCATCATAGATGATGAGCGATTTCTCTTCTTTTTTTGCAAGTGCCTTCGCTTCTTTTTTTAGAAGAGTCACAAGCCTGCCTGAATTTTCTTCTCCTGCTTTGAGCTGTGCATGCACAAATGAACCGAAGCGAGTTTTACTTATATACCAATCACCACAGTTTTTATTGGTAAAATCAATGGCTTTTGATGGACAGAAATGAGTGCATGCTCCGCAACCTTCGCAGCGTAGCGGGTCAATTGTCATAGTATAATTATTAAGAGAAATGGCGTCAAACTTACAAATAGTCTTGCATGTTCCGCATTGAATACAACTTTCTTGCCGTATAACGGCTTCATGACCAGAAATAAACTCTTCATGCTGTAAAATTTCAGGATCGAGTATAATATGTAAATCGGGCGCATCAACATCTAAATCAGAAAGCACGGCAGGCTTTTTTGAGAGTGAGGCTAAATGGGCAAGGGAAGCGCAAACCGATGTTTTCCCCGTTCCCCCTTTACCGCTGATGACTACCATTTCAAATATGGGTGTTTTCATGGTAATTTTCCTTCTTCTTTGATAAAAACTTGAATATTGAGCGCTATGGTTTTGAATCTATCTTCCCACTCTTGAGACAGTTCCGATAAAATCATGCCCTTAGCATAAAACCGTGCGACTTCTTCACTAAAAGGAATTTCCCCCACAATACGCAAATTGCTATCGTGGCAATAGGCATGCATGAGAGCATCCCCTTCTTCATTTCCTTGCATGTTGATTTTATTGATAATAACAGCCGTCGGTATATTCAATTGCTTGAACGCTGCGTGGGCAAGTTTAAAATCATAGAAACCAAAAGGCGTCGGTTCTGCAACTAAGAGAAGAACGTCACTTTCTCGCACCACAGTCATGGCGGGGCAGCTTACCCCTGGGGGCGAATCGATAATTGTGTCAAAATCATCAAACGTATGAGGGGTATCAGATCCATGGGGCTTATCAATACTACTAAGTTCATTAGGCTTGTCAGTCTTATTAAGCTCAGTATCATTTGTAAGGGCGCTTAATATTTCTTCTGTTTTTGCTTGCATTTTCTTCAGCAGGGGAGGTGTCATTGCCTCACCGATGCGAGTACGCCCCATAAGGTAAGGTATCGGATTTGTTTGGTATAGAAGAGAACCAAGTTCTCTTTCTCCTTCACGAAGGCAATTCTCTTTACAAATCAGAAAACAAGCCCCACAGGCATGGCACATTTCAGGATAAATAAGTATCTGTTGCCCCATTTTTATAATAGCTTTGTACTGGCAAATATTACGACAATCACCACATGCGGTACAATTTGTGGGGTCAAGCACGGGTACAGGTAAATAAACTTTTTCTTCGTGTAAGTTTTCTGGTTTCAAGAAAAGATGTAAATTAGGGGCTTCTACGTCAGCATCAACGGCTAATTTTTTTCTATCCCATACTTGCAATAAGGCGGCAGCGACGCTTGTTTTACCTGCTCCCCCTTTGCCACTGGCTATGGCTATTTTCATATTTTCTCCATTCTTGTCTTTATATATGTTAAGACGTCTGTAGTTTTCCGAAAAAGAGACACCTTTAGCTATTCATGCCATCGAGTCTGTCTTTATTAGATGCTTCGGCAGGAGAAATAGAGCCACTTGTGAATTTTTCAATAGCTTCACGCACGCTCATGTCTTCTAAATCTTGGTAGATTTTAATCCCAGCGCTTGTGAGGGCAGTAAATGCTTTAGGGCCTACAAAGCCACTAAGCACAGCCGTAACACCTGCGGCGCAAACTCTTTCCGCTGTTTCAATACCTGCGCCTTGGCTGCGGCATTGAGATTCTCCATTATCTATATAGCTCTCTTCCATGGTTTCTGTATTAAGTACAAAGAAACCTCCGGCTCGTCCAAAACGTGGATCAACCATGTCATCTATAGAAGGGCCATCACTTGATACTGCAATTATAGGCATTTTCCTCTCCTTTGAAATTGAAAGTGGTATAGGGGCTAAGAGTTTATACGTACCGCCTTCGATACGTAATGCTTTGCCATTGATTAAAGCGTCTGCCACGGTTTTTCTTGTTTTTGTCAAGAGTCTGCCAAAGGTGTGGCGTGAAATTCTCATGAAATGGGCGGCATCGGAAGCGGTTAAGCCTTCTTCGTCTGCAAGGCGCAATGCTTCTATGCCTTCAATACTTATGGCAACTTCTTGTAACTCTCTTAAAGGAATACCGCATGGTTTGAAGTATTCTATTTGTGGGACTTGGGTTACATAACGACAATGTGTGGGACGTGCCATATTTTTACTCTCTCTCTTGTTTTTCTCAAATGAGCATAACTACTTTGTCGGTATATAGTCAAGTGATTCATTGCTTTTATTTTGTATAAATTGGTAATCGTTTGAAATCTTTACCTAATTACTTTTCAAGCCGTCATTACTTATTAAAAGAAGAGGTGCCCAATTTTACTTGGAACACCTCGAATTAATAGAATATGAATTTGTTTACGTTATGTTGTCATTAAGTAATAACTATAAGCATTTACGATGGGTAAATTCATGCGTTCATTTGTATATTGTATTTTTCGTTATAGCAAAAAGAGCTGCGCAAAGCCCTATGAAAATACCAATAGTCACATCTAAGGGGTGGTGCGCTCCTAACCAAATTCGGCTAA
>CAMQVJ010000073.1 GCA_947038175.1 uncultured Desulfovibrio sp. | reverse complement strand
ATGAAAAAGAACAAAGAAAAAACAAACGCTATTCGTTCTCTAAGAACCTTGCCCACTTTACTGTTTTGGCAGTACATGGTCTTAGCGTTATGCATTGGTATCATTGCTACACGCTTTAAGGAGCTTGCCTTTTTTCTTGCGCTTTTTCTTGCGCTTTTCATGCTCCATTTGAGTGATAAAAATGGAGGTTTTGGATATCAGAAGCACGCAAATGATAAGACAACAGAAGAAGAAAAGGCAGGGAAATTTTCCCTAGCGTCTCCATGGAAGAGTATTTCTTTTATGGTGCGTATGGGTATTCTTTTTCTTTGCATGTTTCTCTCTTTTTTCTATACCGTATGGCGTGAACCGACGCTAAATAGAGAAGCTGAAAAAACATGGGGCGAATTTAATGACCCCATGCAGTACATGTATATCAAGGCAAAAATACAAAGCGTACAGGGCTTACCTAGCGGGAGATTACGCCTTATACTCAAAGATACGCAAGTACTTGGGGATTATCCTATAACTCCAAAGAATAAGCCCTATAAAGTAGATAATCACGCCAAGAGCTTTCTAGAAAATACAAAGCAAACACCACAGAAGAATGTATTACAGAATAGGTTGCAAAGCTCATTAGAAAGTTTATCACCGAATTCATTAGAAAACATATCGCCAAACACATTTGCTCCCCCATTACCAAGCTTACTCAACTTCACATGGGACAGAAGCCCTTTCTTTGAAAGACGACCCATAAGCGGAGAAACGCTTATTGTTCGCACTCGAATACGAAAAATATACGGAAGTATTTCAAACTATTGGAAAGACAAAAACATTTGGTACAACGCATGGCTTTACGGCAATAAAGACATTTATTTAACTGGCGAAGCATCTTTCCTTGCGCAGATGCGTGAAACATTACGATATAATTTTGTGAGAAATGTTTTTCTTCCTGTTGAAATACACGACGCTCAGAATACAGAGATAGCCAACACCGCTACAGATACGGCACGTCAAGACTCCATTATACATTCAGGAAAAAGAAACGCTTCTTATATTGAAGATAACAAAAATCTCTCGGGGAAAGAGACCTCAGAAATAAATATATCTGCGAATAATCTATCTGCGAATAATCTATCTGCGAATAATCTATCTGCGAAAGAAATATCAGAAAAAAACGGAGCTACTAAAAACCTATATGCAAGCGACATTTCTGGGGAAAAGCAATCGGCGATAAACATATCTACAAAAGAAATGGCAAGTACCAAGATGCAAGCACGTGCCATATTACCAGCCCTTTTGTTTGGAGATAGGTTTTACCTCACAAGCCAAAGTTTAGAACTCTTCAACGGCGCAAACTTACTCCATTCCCTTGCCTTATCGGGGCAACATTTGGCGCTCACAGGCTTTCTTGCAGCTCTTCTTATAGGGCTTCTCATTAGTGCCCGTCCTAGTCTTTTGTTGCATACTTCTCGCAGAAAATATCTTTTTTATTCCACTATTCCCCTTGCCCTCGCCTATTTATTTTTAGGAAGTGCGCCTCTTTCTTTGCTCCGTGCATTTATCATGCTTGCCCTTGCAGGTTTCTTATGGATAAAAGCAAAAGTTTTCACTCTTCTTGATTCTTTATTTTTGGCTCTCCTCTGTTTTTGTATATGGCGTCCTACAGCCCTTTTTGATCTTGGGGTTCAGCTCTCCTTTGTATCCGTTTTCACCATCGCTTTTTTCATGCCCATCATGCATAGCATACACAAACTCTTTCAAGACAGTTTCCAAAGAAATCTACACCTCACAAAAATAATACAAATGAAGAAGAAACGAAGCACACGAAAATCGTCTTCCGTGCCGAGTGTCTCGTCCTTATCAAGTGTGCCTCCTGCCTCGACTGTCTCAATCGCTTTCTCATTAAAAGACTTCTTTTCATTAGAAAGATTTTTATCTTCGAAAATCTTTTCCTCACTGCAAGTATTTCTGTTGCTACAAATCCTCGCCCTACAGCGTCTTAGCATAAAGACACTACGAGTTTTATGCTCTCTTATGAGTATTTCCTTTCTTATTCAAATATGCACTATGCCTTTTATCATCGCATACTTTGGCAAAATCAGTTATTTCTTTTTGCTCAATGTTATATGGTTGCCCGTGCTTGGCTTTCTTGTTTTACCTTTCTCAGCCTTTGCTCTTCTTTTTTCTTCCTTTCCAACTTTGGCACAATTCTGCATAGAAATCGCCGCCTATCCTGCTTACATTCTTATCGAACTTCTCACATGGTTCAAGTCAAAGGGTTTTGATCCCTTTTTGCAAAGCCTTAAACCAAGTGTATTCTCCATGCTCGGTCTTTATGTCATCATTCTTTTTTCTTGTTATCGCCGCTCTATCCTCTCTTATGTGAACAAACAAAACCTTTCCCCTCCCCATATATCTCTATTCAAAAAGCCTCTTGTTCTTCTTTTTCTCATGGGCATCTGCCTTCTTTTCTCCAGCCCTTTTGAAAGATATTTCCTTCCCACAAGCCCCCTCAATCTTACTTTACTTGATGTAGGACAAGGGCAAGCCGTTCTTATTGAGGGCAAAAAGGGTCGCATTCTTATCGATACAGGCGGAGCAAATTCACCACGTTTCAACGTAGGCCGTGATATTGTGGCGCATTATCTCACCGAAAATAAAGCCCCACGCCTAAATGCTCTTATAGCAAGCCACGATGACGCCGACCACATAAATGGATTCGGGCATCTGCTTAATAGTTTTTCTATTCAGAACTTCATGGAAAGCTATCTACCCAGAGAAAAAGCAAGCAGCGTCCGAAAAAAAATTGACAAAATACTAAGGCAAACAAAAACTCCCATTACCAAACTTGGCATGGGAGACGTTATTGACATGGGCGATGGTTTTTATTTGCAAGTGTTGTATCCTCCTTATTCTGAAAATCCTACTTCTCCGAAAAATCCTACTGATACGGTGGCTACTCCTTATCCTGCTCATACTAGCCATACTCCTTATAAGCCCGATTCTGCCAAATTACTGAATGCTCTCAAGCCAATCCCATCAAAAAACGCCATACCCCCTTCTAAAGCACACGCAAGGGCAAAGGAACATTATTCAAGTAATAATAGCTCCCTTGTTCTTCGCCTTGTAAAAGACGGGAAAGGTTTAGCGCTTTTATGTGGTGATGTAGAAAAGAGCGGCATCAATGATTTGCTGCGCTTTCAAAAAAAGAATATGTGGACGTACAACACAAAATCTCCCCATAATGTTAATCATCATAAAGACGCCTTGCTCGATTGGTCACTAGAAGCAGAGATTCTCGTCCTCCCCCATCACGGCTCAAAAAACAGTTTTTCACCAGCTTTCTATAAAGCAGTTAACCCAAAAACCATTCTCGCCTCCGCAGGACGTTATAATCGATTTGGCTTTCCTGCTCTAAGCATCCAAAATTATTTTGTAAAAGAAAATAAAAAAGTACTCTCTACAAATAAGGAAGGAAATATAGAATTCCAATGGAATGGGGTTTCACTTGTTCCTTTATTTTAAGTAATTAAGAACTATAAGACATTTATATAAAAAACGCTCCAACAAAGGGAATGATGTCCTTGCTTTGCTGTCCCTTTGCGTATTTACCATTCTTCGTAAATGCAAACGCCTACGCACCCGTTGGGTGGCTTTGTAGCTGAAAACCTCATACCCCCACATATAAAGAAATAAAGGACACATATGAAAGATATTTTAGTAAAAGTATATGGGCACTTAGAGTTTGATTCACAGAAGTATTCTAGTGAAGATCAAGCGCAATGCCTTCTTGCCTTACATGCCATCTGTCAAGATTGGTATCTTGACGAGGATATTTTTTCTTTAGATGATAATCTCTTGACCATAAGTTATGAGGGTACTTATTTCCCTCATGAGGAAGTGGCTATGATTTTGGCAGAATATATAAGCAAAGAAAGCAAAGGAAAAATGGACTTCATTGATTTAGAAGCATGGACATTACAGCGCTTTTTTCTCGATGCTGAACATAATTCCTTGCTGCTTGGAGAAAGCGTACGTGCTGAAGTGCCGCTTGAAAGTATGAAGAAAGAGCCGCAAAGTATAAACAAACAAAGAACGGAAGAAATCGATACTATTAGAACTAAAGAGATAACGGCAACAGAGGAGAATCTCCCAAATAAAAAAACAGGCGAAGAAAATATAGGAACGACTGCGGCAAAAAATAAAATGCCTTATTCCCGTAAATCTTCCCTGAATCATGCCCTTGAAGCTTCTCAAGAGAAAAATGGTGCTGCGTATAAACATTGAATGTTTTCATGCCCACTGTGAAGCGTTCTGCTTCTACTCGACACTTTACGTCAATCCGTTTTTTTAGGCAGGAAACGCTCCTGTAAAGGATATTACTCCTTACATTACTGTCCCTTTGTGTTATTTCACTATGTTCGTAAATGCAAACGACGACACCGCCCATTGGTGGCTAAAAACCGCTCTATTTGTAACATTCTCCATGGAAACAACATTTACAAAAATACTACGATATGAGGTTTCCAAAGGACATCATGTCCTTTGGCGGAGGGTGTGGGAGGCAGAGCCTCCCGCAAAACGTTAGAAGCTTTTAACAATAGTCTTTATGCGGGCAATAGAGGCAGGCTTTGCTTTCCAGTGCTTTAAAGGAATTTGCTTCTAGTAAATGGTTGAGGGTAAATTTCAAAAGTTCTGGCATAAAAGTTGTTTTGATATCATCGAGTAAATCCCATGAAAAACGTGCTTCTTCTGATTCTTTTTGGGATTCGCCATCTATATCGCCTGCGTAATCTTCTGCGCAATCGCCGACCCAATTATCTGTCCCCACATTGGTATCAGCATCTGAAAGTTCTGTTGTTTTTGCCTTTGGCTTTGTCGTTGCCTTTTTGGCTTTTTTGACTGGCGTAGTACTTTCGTTCTCTATTTCCACGAGGGCAACTTCTTTTTTCTCTTCCCCGAGGAAAATCCATGCAGCGTTACATAGTATATCGGGGGAATTTTGACCATATACATAGAGATAAAAAGGAAGCTGAACGCTCGGCATTTGCTGTGATATTTCTTCTAATATATCGGAGCATTGCGCTTGTTCTCTGCTTTCATTAGCATTTCTGATGGCATTCCATAAATCTATTTTACCCCAAAACTTTTTATTCAGCTTTTTCCCTTTCCCTGTCTTGTAATCTAAAATCCAATGTTCCATCTTTTGCGAATCATGAGCACGAGAGAACACAGCTTCTTTATCGGCATATGTTGAGGTCTCTTTTCCAAGTAATTCATCACCACTCATGTGTTCATGAGAGAGGCGCATATCCACACGGTCAAATTGCCCTTGGAGTCTAATTTTTGAAACTCCCAAGCTATTTTTCTCAAAAAAAGATGGCGGAACATCACATTCGTATTTTTGTTCTAAGCTTAGGGGTTTTATACAAGCGGGCATACTTTTCCAGTAATTGCGCAAGTGAAACTCCCCTGCTTTTTTCAACATAAAATAACTCTCAGGAGAAATGAACTTATGTATCTCTGGCGAATTGAGCCTTGTGTGGAATAAAGTAAGGAGTGCCTCTAAGTTTTCTTCGTTATGCTCAAAAACTTTCTCAACAAATTCGCTATACATATCTTGTAATAATTCATGTAACCACAGCCCTAATTCTCTATAATCATCCCCTTCTGTTACTTCTTCAAGCTCACCAAGGCGACCTAAATAAGAATAGAAAAATTTTGCAGGGCAATGTATATATGTATCCAAGGCACTAGAAGAAATAGGTTTTTCAAAAAAAGTGCGCATTTGATTTTTAATAAGAGGTGTGCAAGGAATACTCTTTTTTATTCGGCGAAGAGGGGCAACGGGGCGACAATCGGCGCTACGCAAAAAGCCATCACCATTTTTTAAAAGGGCTTTATTTTTCTTTTCCTCTTCCCACAGACATTCTTCCACAAATCGAGAGCGTAAACTTTTACTGCTTTGCACTTCTGAAGCCTGTATGCCTTCCTGCCAATAAAGCCAAACATCTTCCGCACCTGCCACAAGCCTATAAAAGGTATGCGCCATAAGAAGTTCTCGCTTATGGGTATCTGGCAAGGAGAGCAGATTTCTAAGCGAATCTGGCATGAGAGGGTCTTGCTGAATAATTCCAGGCAAGCTACTTTCTGTCATATCCATGATAAATAACTTACGAAAACGAAGTAAGCGAGATTCAAGCATACCCAATATTTGCATGCCACTTAGTGGGTCAGCTTCAAAGGGAATGCGCTCTTCTGCAAAGAGCTGACGAAGCACCGTAAAAAGAGCGGCCTTAGGTAAATAATCAAGGCTGAGTTCATTTTCTCTAAGTTCTGGCACAATTTTTTCCACACAGCGCACAAGAGCCTCTGCATCTAAGGGAAAACTCTGCCATAAGGTACTGCCGTGTTTTAGTAAAAAATCCACAAAATTTTCAAGAGCATTGGCAACATCATCCAATGACTCTATGCGCTCCCATGCGCTCACCGAATATTCAAAAAATAGTGAGGTAAACGTGTCTAAATCTTCACTCATGACGAAATTTATTTTTTCGATATCACCTAATACATCATCGAGAAATTCATTAAGATTGAGTAAAACATTGCCATCACGCAAGGATTTTTCTAAAAGATAGAGAAGACTACGCCATGCATTTTTTTCTGTTTCCGCTTGACCAAGAACGCCTTCTTTTTCGCTTGTATCTGGTGCTTTATCGCCATTCTCATTCTGACTAAGCAGCAAAGCACTATCATAGGGCACCAACATCCGAGCATAGGGATGGCGAAGCAATGACAAAATATCTTTCCATAAATACCAAGAACTAGGCTCTCTATTCTTCCCCGTATTTTCCTCGGCATTATTCTTAGCATTCCCCTCGGTATTGCCTTCAGTCCTTGGGCTAGATACAGCGCTTTCTCCAATCGTGCGAGTTTGCCTGTGTTCTTGTAAACGTATAATCAGCTCAATAAATTGGCCCATGAGCGTTCTATTTACAGGATAACCCATCGATATATTGATATCTTTTTCTGGTAATTCATGAAGCACAGGCATAAGCAAACTTGGCTTTGGCAAAAGCACAGCCAGCGCATCATCGGAAAGGTGATTATAGGGATTCATGGAATCCTTTTGGCCAAGCTCGCTAAGGTCGCCAATGAGTTCAGCAGACAATTCAGCGTCCACACCAGTCGTGAGTTCTGCGGACATATCTCCAACGAATTCATTGGACGTATTGCTAAGCAGTTCCGCAGACATCGCCTTCACACAGATATCCAAATCACTCTTTAGGGCTTGCACTTGCGAATGGGCATCATAGGCGGCATAAAAATGCATATTCGGCTTGTCTTTTCTTGGTTCACAAAAAAGAACAGAACTCGTAGCCCAGCGTTTAAGCCACTGCACATGGTCAACACAAGAATAATGCACTTTATTTTCTGAAGGGAAATCCTCACAAAGAGCAGGATCACTATGCCAAACAACGCTCGCCCCCTTCTCCCAAAAATATCTATACAGTGTTTCTTCCGCTTCCGTTAAACGCACAAAACCTGCAAATATAATAATTTTATCTTTAAACACTTCGGGGCTAAAGGAATCAAAAAAAAGATTTCTTTCAGCATTATCTAAATCAGTTATACCAATAGCATCAGGTCTTTGATCAGGCAGTTCAAAGGGCAATCCTTTTTCTTTTGTACGTGTATGCACAGCGTGGGCTTCCACAAATTGCGCAGCCCTGTAAGCAGAAAAAGCGGGAGTGCTTGCCCTTTCTTTATTTGTCTTATGCTTATTTATTTTCTCTGCATCGCTTTTGTCTGTATCGTATTTGTCTTTAATCGTATCAATTTTTAAAAGCTCAATATATTCTGCATGAATAGCACGCAATGAAGATAAAAGAGACGCAGCAAAGGCGCTCACTTCACCCTCAGCATGAGCAATATCTATAACGTCAACAAGTTGCTGAAAACATTCCTCAAAAAGAGCATCAAGACTATAAGCCCACGGGAAAAACTTCGCCATACTTAAGCTTTTTGTATCCATATCTTCTGAGGCATACATACTTTCATCGTCTGCAACGCTATCTGCATTTTGAGCAGAATCAGGGGTATTAGGCATATTGGGCGTATTGGGCGAATCAAAGGAATTATGAGCTTTTCTTTTATTTTCTTGAGAAATTTTCTGAGAGTTTTTTCTGTCTTCCTCTAAGCGCTTTTTATCTTCTTCCGCCACTTCCACCAAGCGCCTAAGCACGGCATCATCAGGTAAGGTTTGCGCAACACGGATAACCGCTTCGTGCAAAAAGGAAATTCTGTCCAGTGTTTTTAATTCGGTGTACGGAGTTTTTCCCCGTTCCCAGTGAGCAAGACAAAGAGAAAGAAAATCTCCTCCCGTAATAATGCGAGGCAAAATATGGGCTTTTCCTGCTTTTTTAGCCATTTCTTTGTAGCGACCTTCCAAATATCTTCTTGGCCGCCCATGGGGAAAAACAAGAATAACATTCTGCTTATTGCTCGCATAATCTGTATTTTCAAAATCTTCTGCATTTTCAAAACTTTCTGCATGGGCAAAAGCCTTTTCGGAATGTGCTTGCATTGCGTTTGCATCACTGGCACAAAATGAAGCGTACTCTTTACAAAGAGACTGCGCCAAAAGCTCCAATTCTGCCAAAAAATCCCTATCCCAAGGAATAAGACTTATTTTGTTTTTGCCCAAAAAATTATACTCTTTTGCATATGTATTTCGCATGGATTCACTCTATTTTATTAATGAAGACTACTTATTATTATTTTTATTACTCGAAAACGTGTGCTCAAATTTCTAAAAGCTCAGTCCTAAAAGCCGACACCGTATTCTAACCCTATAATTCACCCTGAAAATTAATAAGACAAATTTCTTTTCTATCCAAATAAATCAGCATACCAAGCACTCGCTTTGGAGCTTCTTTTTCTTCATGCTGCGTCCGTGAATTGTCTTTTTGCTGAATTGATTTTTTCTGTATCGCTTCATCAAGTAAACTCAAATAATTTTTTATTTGCTCCACATTATCTTCACTTGGTAAATCACCGTGATACCCCGTCTTATAATCAATGGCGATCCATTCAATATCTAAATATTCTTTCTGTAGGCTTTCTTTTATCCCTTGAGGAATATTCACAAGTAAATCCACTCGATACATTTTACCGTCAGCACTTGACAAGGCGTGTTCTTTTGAACCATAACGCAACCATTCTTGCGCACCACCAAAAGGGGCTTCCAATTCCAAAAACCATGTAAGGGCATCATTAAACTCTTCTGCGCCGTGTATTTCTCCAACACCTTTATAAAGCTTAGTGTTACTAGGAGAAAATCCAATAGCTTCTTTAACTGCTCTTTGAACATCGCTCGGAATATCACCAGAAGACACAAGGCATTCTAAACATTTATGCATAAGTGTACCACGTTTATTCGCACTTATTTCGCCATGTTTACGGATATCTTCCAAGTTACTGCGAAAAACTTTAAGCCGAGGAAGCCAAGCCATAGGCCGTTCCCATTCTTTTGCGTGGAGTTCTTGTAGATCTTTCGGCGCTAATAAAGTACCTGTTGGCATGTCCTCCCATGACTCATTACACACAGATAATAAGTCACCCCGCCTAAGCACATTTGTTTGGACAGCCTTATTTGATTTGTCAGGTATATCCGATTGATTTTTCTTTTTACCGTCTAATTTTTTCTTCAGCATGTCCGAAAAAAGAAAAGATATTTTCTTTGCCATATAAAGCACGTCGCCACTTTGCAGATTCTCAAAATCATCATCGTCAATATATTCAAAATACGGCATGTTTTTGGACTGATTAAGCACATGTTTTTTTGCAGAATTATAAACACCTATAAATTCTTCATTATTTTGGCATAGCCAATATTCTAGCATACGCAAAAACGCAGGGTCTACAAGAGGTGCGGCCTGTGCATCTGCCAATGAGCCATAGCTCATATAATCTTCAAACTCGTCAAGGGATGCTGAACATAAAGCGCCAGCATTCTCTTTTTTTAACGCTTCCAGCATATAATTCACAAATTGAGGAAACTCTTTATCCGTTTCCTCTGGTAAAAATATATGTAACTCTTTCACAGCTCTCGTCCATGCCACATAAAGAGTATTTATACTCTCCACAGCTTTTTCAAAAAGAGCCTTATAATAAGGTGAACCATGGGCTTTCATAAGATTTGTAAAAAGCTTCAGTTTTTTATTTTTATATTTATATTCAATAAGTTGCGGAGTTTCCATATCTGGTTCAACCTTGAAATCATGCCAAGGAATAAGCACCGCTGCAAACTCTAGCCCCTTCGCTTTATGCACAGTCATCACAGAAACAGCGCCCGTATTTTGCGGAAGAGGGGCTTTTTCAGCCATTGCATGCACATCCCACCAAGAAAGAAATGCGTCTAAATCCATAAGAGAATTTTCTTCCGCTAAATGCACAATTTCCAAAAATCGCAAAAGAAAAATATCAGCATCGGGCTTACGTGCTCGCAGTTCCCAACGACTATACACTTCGCAAAGCGTATCATAGGCAGTCATAAGCCCCGCCCCATCAAGAAGAGGCTTAAAATAAATATCCCATAATTCACTAAATTGCTTTTTGAACGATTGAAAGAGAGATTCCTTTCTTTTGCTCGCCAAAAAATCAAACAAAGGCGCTTCATAAAAACTTGTCGGTAAAATATGTTTAGAAATAAGCACATGCCAAAAAGCCTGCTCGTCCATAGGATTACTTAGAAAACGCATAAGGGCGGTTAATTCAATAATAATTGGGTGTTCCGCCATAAGCAAACTTCCCTGACTCACCACAGGAATCGACTGGGACAAAAGCAATTCCGAAACCAAAGCCGCTTGGGCATTCGTCACCGTGAGAACACAAATATCTTGCCACTCATGCCTTTCACCTAGTGTTTGAACACTCGATGCTATAAGGCTTAATGTGGCAATTTGGACTTTTTTCTTGGGTACATTTATATGGTGAACTTGCACAAGCCCCGTTGGTTTTTCGTCTTTCTTTTTAGGGGAAATACCCTGCTTTACGTGGGTATATATTTTCCCCACTTTCTCTGCGCATGCGTGACATATGTCTTGTAACTCGTATTCCGTTTTTATTTTTTCCTCAAATTTCTTCTCAAAAAGAGAAAGAGCGTTTCTCACATTTTCCACATGACTGAGCCCTTGGAAAAAAGCATTATTCCATTCCACAATACAAGCTTCACTACGCCAATTATATTCCAAAGGCTTATATTCATGTTCACTCGCATAGCGCTCAAGCCCCTGCGGCGCACGATCAAAAAGCTCCGCATCGCCACCACGCCAACCATAAATAGCCTGCTTAACATCACCTACAAAAAAGACAGAACCTGCAAGAGATAAGGCTTCACGGGCAAGCGGTTCTAACGCTTTCCACTGCTCATTACTCGTATCTTGAAATTCATCAAATAAAATATGGGTAAGGTGCGAACCCATACGGCAAAACGCTCCACTCACATAATACTCATCTCGCAAGATTTTTGAAACTAATGACGGCATGCGAGACGAAAGCAGCAAAGATTTTTCTTTTTCCTGCGCCCAGACTCTAGCCTCCACAAGTTTAGCAAGCTCAAGCATGGGTAAGAACTTCAAAGCCTTACGAAGAATAGGAACAAGGACAGTATGATTATTAACACATTCCTTGAACATAATGTAGCGCCTATACGCCTCGTCACTTGCCTTCTCTTTTGAAGCGGCATTCAAACACGCATCAAGACCATCTTTACTGAAATATGTAGAATTTTTATTCACACCGCCAATAAGAGCGCTCAAAGCTTTGAGGAAATTTGCATTAACAGCCAGAGATTCTTTTTCCATAAGCGTATGCAATTCTTTAGCCGCTCCAACAGCTTCAGCTATAATCTCCTCAAGTACGACATTTAGCTCATCTTCCCCTGTGAATACAGCCTCTTGATTTTCCACAAATCCTACACCTAAAAAATCATCCCATGACTTTTCACCCTGTGCATACTCTTCAAAGCCCTCTAAAGTCAGCCCCATTTTCTCAAGTATACACCTTGCATCATCAAGGTTCTCAGACGTAGCAACAGCCTCTACAACTGCCTTTTCATCAGGCAAGCCTTTTCCGTCAGGTAGCGTATTTTCATTCGCATCACCCACACAAACAGAGCTATGCCCAGAATTAGCCAAACTATAAGCGATAGAAATACACTGCTTTTTTAGAATATCACCAGCTAAAAATTTAGAAAATTTGGGAGTGTTATCAATAATTGACTGGCATATTTCATCGAAAATTTTCGCAAGTGTCTCATCATGCAAAGCTGATAAAGCTATTTCATCAAATAAAGGAGATATCACCTGCGCCGAGTCAAATGTTACCTCAAATTGTGGAGAAATATCCAACTCCAACGCAGATATCCGCACAAGGTGATGCAACAAACTATCAATAGTCCTAATATTAAGCGCACTATATCTGCGGAAAATTTGCTCTAAAGCTTGAGCCGCATCCTCTTTTGTCCACTGCTTATCTTCCGAATTAACAGCATCAGTACCCAAAGCTAGATTCTTCAAAGAGCTAATAACTCGCTCCTGCATTTGGCTCGCCGCAAGGTTCGTAAACGTAAGCGCCAATATCTCAGAAAAATTATATCGAAAACTTTTCTTACTAAAAGCATGAGGATTCTCGGCCTTGTCAAAAGCACTTTCAATACTGGCAACATCAAGACTCTTTGACACAGCAGAACCAGTTGCATTACCGTCCGCCCCCATCCGAGGCAAAGCGTTACAATGCGCCTCCACATGCATATCCCCATCAGCAAGCAATTCTAAAAAACGACGGGTGAGAGAATATGTTTTCCCTGAACCCGCCGAAGCGTCTATTTTAAATAAATTTGTCATAATAGTTACTCGTGAAAGAGATTTTTTAGGAGAAAGATTTCTTTTTCTTTTTTCTTTCTTCTTGTTTTTTGTTTTTTGTTTTTTGTTTTTTGTTTTTTGTTTTTTGTTTTTTGTTTTTTGTTT
>CAMQVJ010000072.1 GCA_947038175.1 uncultured Desulfovibrio sp. | reverse complement strand
TGAAGCTCTTAATCATAACGAATTTGTTATGACAAGATTATTTGAAAGCGCTTAAATAACCTCGTATAGACGTCGTAGAAATACAGATTAGATTGAGATCATAACAATCTAATCTGTATTTCTCTTTTCTGTGCAATATGACAAAGAAATTCTTCTTCTTAAAATATATAGCTCACATGCAAGCTGAACCTGCTTGCATGTGAGCTATATATAAATGCAAGAGACTGTAGATAAAAAAGTGAGAGACATTGTTGTTTGCCTTGAACGTATTCGTATACTTAAAAAAGAACCCGTTATAAGTGATATTATTTATATTTTTCCTACCATGCTATCGGACCCATACAAGGATCTATGCAATCTTGAAATTCAAAATACTTTATATGATTTTTACCAACAGTCTTGTGGGCCTAGAGTTGCAAGAGTTGTGAAAAAGATTGAAGCAGGAATGCCCAATACTAGCGACATAAAACGCTTAGATATTTTGAAAAATCAGACATCACTTTTAATTCAACGAACATCTATATTCATAAGTATATTCCCTTTGAACTTCACAACAGCAGCGTAAATTCCAATAAACATGTGTATAGGCATGGATTAATTAATCGTACATAAGAAACACATATTAATAATATTAACAAACGATAAGTAGCTATAAGCAAAATCCTTTTGTATTTAGAATCCATAGACACGTGGATTTATACTGCCAAGTAAAGAACTCTGTATTTGTTAGAAATCATCTATCAAATACAAAGTTCTTTTTCGTCTCGCAACTTAAATAATTGTTTTTTAAGAAACAAATCAAACAAAATAAATAATTACTCATGACTCATGCAACCATTTGAAATGAAACATAAAATGAATAAGCACCTCACTAGTACTCTTATAAAAATAAATAATGTACTTGACATCTTATATAAGATATGAAACATTAGACATACTAGATTGAGAGTAATAATACGTTTCCTACTGAGAGTAAAAAAGATTTTAGTCTACTTTGAACATCAGCATTATGGATATACATGTATCTTTGTAGAACTTTCAAAAACCAATTTACATCTCAAAAAGCGCCTTCTTCTCTTAAAAATACTTTTCAAGCTGGGATTCTACTTTGGTGGCTAATCAGATATGTAACATATCAAAAAAAAACAGTTCTTGGAGGACTTATGAAAAAGCTAAAACGACAAGATTTATTTTGCACAAAATGTTACTTAAACGGTGAGTGGGCAGACGCTGCTGATAAGAGCACTCTTAATGTTGATAATCCTGCAACAGGGGAAATTTTAGGAACAGTACCTAATTGCAAAACCAAAGAAACAAAAAAAGTTATCGATGACGCACACACAGCCTTCAAAATCTGGAAGAAACTTACCCCAAAAGAAAGAGGGGCGTACCTTGTAAAATGGTATAACCTTATTGAAGAAAATAAAGAAGACTTGGCTCGCATTCTAACTTTAGAACAAGGGAAACCTATTGCTGAATCTTTGGGTGAAATTGCCTTGGGTAATTCTTATATGACTTGGTTTGCCGAAGAAGGAAAACGCGCCTATGGTCAAACCATTCCTGCTCCACGTCCTGGCATTCGTCCTATTACGTATCAAAAGCCTGTTGGAGTTGTTTTTGCTATCACTCCATGGAACTTCCCTATATCCTTGGTACTTAGAAAAATTGCTCCTGCTTTAGCAGCGGGTTGTACGATTGTTGTAAAGCCTGCTGGCATAACACCATTTTCCGCTATTGCGCTCTTTAAACTTGCTGAAGAAGCTGGAATTCCAAAGGGCGTTGTAAACATTATTACTGGTAACGCTAAAGTTATCGGAGAAGAAGTTTGCACCAATCCGAAAGTACGTAAAATCAGCTTTACAGGCTCGACTCCTGTGGGTAAAGCCATCATGGCAAAAGCTACATGCACTATGAAAAGGTTCTCCATGGAACTTGGCGGAAATGCTCCTTTTGTTATGTTTGATGATGCCAATATGGACCACGCGATCAATTGCGCTATAGGTAGTAAATTTAGAAATGCTGGACAAACATGTGTTAGCACCAACAGATTTATTATTCAAAAAGGCATTTGTGACAAATTCATAGCTACTTACAAAGAACAGTTTCCTTCTTTAGTTGTTGCTGAAGGAACGGATCCTTCTTCTATCATTGGGCCACTTGTTAACCAAGAAGCTCTTGATAACATTGAAAGCCTTGTTGCTGATGCAGTTGCAAAGGGAGCTAAAATAGTTCTTGGTGGTAAGAAGCATGCCCTTGGTGGACTTTTCTTTGAACCAACTCTTATTTTAGGTATGACTAAAGAAATGCGTATTTACAAAGAAGAAATCTTTGGACCTATCGCTGCTATCATGACGTTTGAAACTGAAGAAGAAGCAATAGAACTTGCTAATGACACAGAATTTGGACTTGCAAGCTATCTTATGACCACAGACCTTGGACGTGCATGGCGCGTGGCTGAATCGTTGGAATACGGCTTAGTTGGAATAAATGATGCGGGTCTCGCTTTGTGTGAAGCACCATTTGGTGGTGTAAAAGAAAGTGGTATGGGCAAAGAAGGAGCGCATGAAGGGCTCTTGGATTACATGGAAACACGCTACGCCCTTATGGGTGGAATCGGCGCGTAATATATAAAATATCAGACATGAGAATTCCAACCATCCAAAGGTGTTAATGTCTCTTGTGTTACAAAATATGAATAATACAAGCATGCACAGTAAAGCAAGAGCTCCATGCCCTTTGGTGGCTGAGTTCCTACTTAGCGAGCAACCTCAAAGACTTTCTTTTCCTTAGGTTCTGAATAGATCCTGAGGAAAAGAAGAACAGCGCGGAAGATGAAACATTCCCATTCGGTTTAGTGAAATATTCCCATTTGGTTTAACGTGGCATAGATCCTTTTATAGAACTTTTTACATACCTAGTTTAGGAGAGCTATATTATGAAAACTGATCGAACAAAGAACACTTCTAAGAAACACACACTTGATTCAAAACTTGTCCTCCATAAAACTTCTAAAGGTGAAATAGAAAAAGGAATAATCACCTTAAAAAGTGGTAATGGAATGTATATCGAAGATGTTGACGGTAACAAATATTTAGATATGGAATCAGGCATTACACGTCCTGTCTGTCTTGGATATGCTAATGAATATGTTGCAAAAGCGGTTTATAATCAAATCATGGAACTTTCCTATGCGACACCTTGTGGGCGATCAAATCTTCCTGCAATGGAATTGTCAGAGCGTTTAAGTAAAGTTGCTCCTAAAAATATAAATCACTTCACCTACGAGTCTTCAGGTTCTGAAGCTGTTGAATCTGCTATGAAATTGGCTCGTTTATACCATAGTGCGCAAGGCAATAAGCACCGTTATAAAGTAATTTCACGCATGGGTGCTTACCATGGTGTTGGCGGAATGGGCTTACGAGCTCTAGGTCTTATGACTCCAATGAGACACTCCTTTGAGCCTTTGACTCCTGGTGCTATTTTTGTTAATTCTCCTTACTGTTATCGCTGTCCTTTCGGGCGTAGATATCCTGACTGTAACCTTGAATGTGCTAAAGAAGTTGAAACACGCCTCTTATTTGAAGATCCAGATTTGTTCAGCGCATTTATTGGTGAAGCTATTCAGCAAGGTTTTGGAAGTTACGCTCCACCAAGAGAATATTGGGACGAAGTACGTGCTATCTGTAAGAAATATGAAATTTTGCATATTGATGATGAGGTTATTTGCGGCATTGGTAGAACAGGTAAAATGTTTGCTGCAGAGCATTACGATATGGAACCTGACCTTATGACAATGGCAAAATGTATTTCTTCAGGCTATGTGCCTTTAGCAGCTGTAGGTATTTCTGATAAAGTTTATGATGTTGTGGACAACTTTATGCATCTGCACACTTACGGAAACCACCCTGTAGCTTGTGCTGCAGGTATTGCGACATTAGATGTTCTCGAAAAAGAAAATCTCATTGAAAAATCAAATGCCATGGGTAAATATCTCAAAGAAACTCTTGCTGATGCCTTGGACAAACGCCCATCAGTTGGTGAAATTCGTGGTACAGGTCTTTGGGTTTCCATTGACTTCACTACGAATCAAGAAACAAGAGCAGAGTTCCCAATGAGTAATTTGAACAGCATTATAACACAAGCATTAAAACTTGGATACATGATAAAAGCCATGCCTAATGTTATTGAATTAGCACCAGCTTATATCATTTCCAAAGAAAATATTGATGACTTTGTTAAAGCATTTACTCAATGCATTATAGATGAAGAAAAACGAATGGGACTTGCAAAATAATAATTCTGAAAATCTATAAACAGTTTTCAAAATGAGCTAAACAACGTGTTTAGACTTTAATATACGAAGATTGACCTGAAAAAATATTCCAACAGTGCAGTGTCTAGCGTTCGACCTCAAATGTTAAGCTCATGCAACGTTAAGCCGTGTGGGTACGCTATCTTGATAACGTGCCACTGCCAAGACACTGTACTGTTGAATATATAGCAACGAATTTATAACTGCATTCTTTAAAAACACTCTAACAGCATTAGTGTATTATTCCATGCTACTATTAGGACAAGATTCATTATTATCCCTCATACCTCTTATTAGAACGATTAAAGGATATTTTATGAAATTTTTTTTACTTGCCTCATTAGCCTTTCTAACTATTTTGACGCCTACGCTTGCTGAAGCCTATAAATTTAAAAACGCTGTCCCTGACCCTGAAATTTCCGATGATGGATTTGTTGCCAGAAAATTTGCCGAGTATGTAGAAGAACATACCAAAAATAAAATCCAAGTCGAAAACTATTATTCATGTGCGCTAGGAGATGAAACTGAATCTCTTCGTAATATTCAAAAAGGAAGCCTTGCTTTTGCAATGGGAAGTATTGCAAACCTTGTGCCTTTTGAAAAAAAATTAGGTGTACTTACACTGCCTTATGTTTTTGATGACTTTGACCAAATTATAGGGAGTACCCGAGGTAGAACGCATGATTGGGTAAATAAGTTAACCATAGACAAAGGCATAAGAATTTTGGCTTGGGTTTATAATGATTATCGTTACCCTTCAAATAGTATCCGTCCAATTAAAAATATTAATGATATGAAGGGCTTAAAGTTTAGAGTTCCTGCAAATGCGATTTTGGTAAAAATATTTGAAGCGTTTGGTGCTTCTCCTACTCCAATTTCTTGGGCAGAAACATTTACAGCGCTACAACAAAGAGTGGTTGACGGACAAGACATTGGTTACTTCCTTTTTAAAGTGATGAAGTTTAATGAAGCTAATCAAAAATATATTACGGAAGTAAATCACTCTTATTTATTCCAATTGCTTGCTGTTAGCGAAAAAGTATTTAGTAAACTATCTAAGAAAGAACAACAAGTACTCATTGATGCAGGTAAATACGCTCAAGAGGAAGGTTTGAAATACCACTTAGCAGAAAAGAAAAAAGCAAAAGAGTATCTTCTTAAAAATGGAGTTCAAATTGACACATTAGAAGATGAAGATGTTTGGAGGCAAATCTCCTACGATGTTGTTTGGCCTAGTATGGAAGAATTTGTTGGCGGAAAAAAGACAATAAACTCGTACCTAGAAACACTCGGCAAGAAGCCTTGGAAGGGTGCTAACTAAGAGTTTTATTAGATAGCATTCTGTTGTTGCCATAAAATGCAGTTATGTTACACAACTTATTTTGGAAATGATAGTATTATGACCTTAATAAGTTGTGTTTATTTAAATAGTCAAAATGTATTTTCAGTACAGTTAGGACGTTATTTCTCTTTCTTCGTAAGAGGTTGTATTAAAATAATATGAAGATATTCCCACTTCGCAAAAAAGTAATACAAAAAAGATGCTAAAAATTGAGACATAATGCGTCGTAAGCTTTCAAAATAAGCAATTATGAGTAATTGTTTTTTTGAAAAGAAACTCTAACAGGGTTATTTTATAAATATTTAGAATAATTCATCGCAGTCTAGGAGTCGTTATGCATACCGAAAAAGATGCTGAGAATATAAAGACTGAAAACGTAGAAGCAAAAACAAAAGCAACACTTACAAACATAGAATATGAAATTCTTTTTAAAGAAAAATCTCAGTTTGATCTTTTAAACTTTTGTGCAGATGTTGCCAAAAATATGGGGCTTGCAGACGAAGAAATTCCTTCAGTTGTAAAGGCTTTGACTAACGAAAACCGTCCATCTGTCATTTATTTGCATAATGCAGAATGCACGGGCTGTTCTGAAGCATTGCTTCGCAGTTCATCTCCCTATATTGATCAAATCATTTTTGACGCTATTTCTTTGGATTACCACGAAACATTAATGGCTGCATCAGGAGATGGTGCTGAATCTCTTTTAGAAAAAGCAGTAAATAATCCCAATGGCTTTATTTGTCTCGTGGAAGGTTCTATTCCTGTAGATTTTCATGGCACAATCGGCGGGCACACTATGTATGAAAATTGTGCCCGTATTCTCCCAAAGGCAAACATTGTTATAGCTGTTGGAACTTGCTCAGCTTATGGTGGAATTCAAACTGCTCGCCCAAACCCCACAGGTTCTAAGGGGATTTCCGAATGTTTTAGCAATCTAAAAGCCCCCGTTATTAACCTAGCAGGTTGCCCTCCCAATCCCCTTAATCTCATGGGAGTAATCGTTGCTCTTCTGCAGAATAAAGACATCGAATTGGACACAAAAGGCCGCCCTAAAATGTTTTATGGTAAAACTGTTCATATGCTTTGTGAGCGTCTTCCCCATTTTAAAGCGAAGCGTTTTGCACTTTCTTTTGATTCCGAGGAAGCGAGACTTGGCTATTGTCTTCACAAGTTAGGCTGCAAAGGGCCAAAAACTTTTAATAACTGTCCTTCCGCTCTTTTTAACAGTGTCAACTGGCCTGTAAAGGCAGGGCACCCTTGTGTCGGTTGCAGTGAACCCGATTTTTGGGACACGTTTACTCCGTTCTATGGGAAAAATTAAGTTATTTCTTACGGAGAGGACACTAAAAATCACCTATACCTACGGGAACAATAATGACAAAAAAGACTCCTACTAGCGATTATACTGGCTGTATAGTAATTGACCCCCTCACCAGGATTGAAGGGCATTTGCGTTTAGAAATCCATGTAGAGAATGGATATGTTACGGAAGCAAGAAGTTGCGGAACTTTATTTAGAGGGATAGAAAATATTTTGATTGGTCGCAATCCAGAAGACGTGCAACACTTTACGCAAAGAACGTGTGGTGTATGCACCTACACCCATGCTCTTTGCACAACAAGAGCCTTAGAAGACACCATGAAAACGGTTATTCCACCAAATGCGACGTACATTAGAAATATTGTGCTTGGAATACAATATATGCATGACCATCTTGTGCATTTCTATCACTTGCATGGTCTTGATTTTATAGATGTTTCTTCTGTTATTGATGCCGATATACAAAAAACGCTCAAGCTTGCCAATGAGCTTTCAACACAACCTTATACAGAAATAGATTTTCGAGAAACAAAATATAAAATTCAAAAACTCATCGACAGCGACCAACTTGGACCCTTTGCTGGAGCGTATTCTACGGGCGGACACCCTGCCTATTATCTAAGTGCTGAAGCAAATTTATTACTTACAACTCATTATTTAAAAGCCTTGCGCTTGCAAGTTAAAACTGCCAGAGCTATGGCTATTTTTGGAGCTAAAAACCCGCATACGCAATTTCTTATTGCCGGTGGTGTTACCTGCTATGAAGCCCTCAGAGAAGAAAATCTCGACGAATTTTATAAACTATACAAAGAAACATTTGATTTTATAGAAAACATACTTGTTCCTGATATTACTTTGATTGCCAATGAATATCGGGACTGGTCTGCCTTTGGAGGGTCTCAAAACTTCCTTACTTTTGGAGAATTTCCAGACACGGAAAAAGTGCGCGACCTTGATGCTCGTTGGTTAAAGCCAGGGCTTATTTTAAACAGAGACCTTAGCATAATTCACCCCTTTGAACCAAAAAAAATAGCAGAGCACATTGGCCATAGCTGGTACAAGGGCGAGCCTATACAGCATCCTATTAATGGTACAACAATTCCAGAGTTTACAAAAATGGGAGATTTAGACCGCTATTCATGGATGAAATCCCCACGCTACGATGGACTTGCCGTGGAAACAGGACCACTTGCTCAAATGCTTGTTTCGTATGCCCAAGGGCACCCTGAAGTGACAACAAATCTAAATGATTTGCTCAAAAAATTAAACATGTCAGTGGATGACCTTTTCTCCACAATCGGTCGCACAATTAGCCGTGTTGTACAATGTTACACAGTAGCCCAACAAGTGGACGTTTGGTTTCAAGCTCTCAAAAATAACCTTGCTAGCGGAGATCTTCAGATTTGCAAAAAAGTGGATATTCCCGATTACGCTACGGGTATCGGGTATCTCAATGCTCCTCGTGGTGGGCTTTCCCACTGGATGAAAATTGAACATGGTGTTGTTAGTAATTTCCAATTAGTTGTTCCTTCTACGTGGAATTTTGGACCAATAGATAACTTTGGACAAAAAGGCCCCGTTGAAAATGCACTCATTGGCACACCTGTTTATGACCCCAAACGCCCTATCGAAATTTTACGCACAGTGCATGCTTTTGACCCCTGCATTGCTTGTTCTGTTCATGTGATTGATTCCCTTACAAATGAGAGTTCTACTCATAAAATATTGTAAATATTTGCTTTGGTGTATTGCGTTTAAACCGTTAAAAGAATTGAGGATTATGGGAAAACTATAATCCTTTTTTTAAATAATTCTTTGTAAAATTGCTTTAATTGGATTTTAACCAAAGAGACGGGTAGTCAAGGTTTTGTAAATTCTCCAAGATTGAGTAAGTTTAATATTTGTTAATGGGGAGCAGTATAAAGCATTCTTGGGTATTTGCTTAATATTAGAGATAATGTAAAATTTAGAGAAGTTAATAGAAAATTGAGAGTTAGCACTTCAACAAGAGTATTTCACTCATTTTAAACCAACACAATAAAGAGTAGACAAAATGATATTTACACCAAGCTAAAAGCAATTTTTAAGCTACGAAATGTGTTCTAATATTGACGAGGTTGAGCCATACATAATCAAGCAGTTCGGAGATGAAGGTGTTTTTATTAGTAAAGTGGTTGCTTTTTTTTGATGGAGGATAGCGCATAAGAAGATCTACAAGGTCTAAGTATTTAATTACTTCGTGAAACACTTGCAATATTGACATCAGCTTGCGCCTCTTCCTCAACGAAAGGGGCAGTCTCTAAAAATAAAATGGGGCAAGGTGACACAAAGAGGGCACACTTATATTTCAACATCAAGTACGCCCAATAGGGTAAAGATTTTCCAAAGAAAACGAGTAGTTTTATTCCAAGAAAAGAATGAAATCTCCCTTCGTGTAACACAATTGACTTCAAATTTTGGCATTTAAAAATAAATATAATTCAGCTAAACGATAAAGTGTATAGGCGAAGAAAGAGCGGAGGATGTATTGTTTTGCTGTTCTGTCTTAGAAGAACTTTTAGCTAGTATATCATTAGTATCTGCTGTGACATCTGAAGTTCTCGCACTATTTGTAAGCTGTTCTTTTTCTGCCGCTGTGACTTTTTCTATGACAATTACCTTTTCAGTAAAAGAGGCATCTTTTAATTCCAATATTTCCCCTGTGCTTGGTAGCGAATTACCAGGGACATTGGGTGATATATTATTTCCAACATCTTCCATATCTATGATAGGAAGCTTATTTTCCTTGTCAGTAGTATTTTTAGATTCGGTATTTTCAGAGTCAGGAGTATTTTCTGAAGTAGCATCGTCAAGAGTAGTGTCAGTCACAGGCTTAGAAGAATCTTTAGACTCTTCGGGCTCTAAAGCCTCCTCGACACCTTCTTCTATCTCTTCCTTCATGTTTTCTAATACTTCCTCTGATTCTTCTAAAACTTTTTCGTCACTTGCATTTTGGCAAGCTTCCTCAGCTTCTGCCTGTGACGCCTTTAAAGGATTGGGATAATATGTACCACTAACAGAAATACCACCGAATTGATCTAACGAAGCAAACATATCATTCTGCTGTTGTAGCTGTACTTGTTTAGCATTTTCAAAGGAATCTATTCTTGCCATAATATAGCGTGATTCTTCACTACGTCCCTGTGCAAAATTTCTCGACATCATATTGGGTGAACTTGAGCTACTCGGAATAAAAGGAAGCTCGCTTGTTGTCGAACTTTCAGAGGAAACCACAGAAGGAGACGCATTCTCCTCAGGAGTTGATGCTTTAGCTTGTGCTTCTTGAGGGGAAGGCATAGTCATTTGAAACATATTTCTTCCGCTAGGGGGGATTCCAGCAATCATAAAAGTTCCTAATGTAAATAAGGGTATAGTTGGGTAAATTAACTCAAATATATTACTTTCTCATTAAACTTTATCGTACAATATGCAAAAGACTATAGAGTAATTATAAACAATATGGGCTTCCGGCTCCTCCTCAAATAAAAGTCGTGTACATATAACAAAGTTAAATAAAAAAGGCTTATGCAATAATGCATAAGCCTTTCAAATATAATGGTGGGACCAGGAGGGGTTGAACCTCCGACCAACCGGTTATGAGCCGGTAGCTCTACCAACTGAGCTATGGTCCCGTTGACAGTTCGTTTTTATATCTGTTTTTTTGCTAAGCGTCAAGAGTGAATATGTACTTTTGGGAAAATGTTCGTATAATGCCAACATAACGCCAAGAAATCCCCAAGGGAATGCCAGCATAATGCCAACAGAGCAGGAATATAATGCCAATAGAAGAAGTGGTCTTTTTCCATTGTGAAATACTTTTGAAAAAGGAAAAAGAGGTTCTACAGAAACAAAATTCTCTGCACAGTAACGCCACATTTAGCTATATCTCATCAAATTATTTCGCCACACATTAAACACTTTTTCTATAAAGCAAAATCCGCTTCGCCATAAGCGAGGACAAAATTATTTACACGGTAAAATCCACGTTTCTATACGACAAAATCCGTTTTGTTATAAAGTAAAAACTACATTGTTTCATAAAAAACAAAGGACTCAAGGGGCTTGCGCTTTTCGTCATGACGGTCAGGGGAAGCAGGTGTTCCATTACCATAGCCAATAGCGAGAGCGTTGAGCACCACGTAATTCGCTGGAATATTGAATTCTTTTTTTAGAACTGCGGGGTCAAAATAACAGACCCACAAGGAATTTAAACCAAGGTCGGTCGCTGTTAGCATCATATGATCCGTCACAATAGCAAGATCCACATCAAGGACATTTTTCTTGTCAAAAGGGCGTTCCCAAGCTTTTTCTGGTTCGCCGCAGACAAGAATAACGAGAGGGGCATTGTAAACATCAGCAGTCTTCCCTAATTTTGCTAAGCCATCAGCTCCCTGTATTACAAGCAGTCGTGCGGGTTGTTTATTCACCGCTGTAGGGGCAACTCGTGCTGCTTCCAATATTTGCATGAGTTTTTCTTCTTCTACTTTTTTAGTGCAAAACTTTCGGCAACTATGTCTTTTTTTTGCAAGTTCTAAAAATGTCATTATATACTCTCCATTAAACCACCATAGTGGTATGAGTCTAAAGAATTCTAAATAAAAAGAAAAAGGTAGCTGGAAATATTTTTCATTGGTGCTTTAGTAAAAAATATTTTCAGCAAAAGTTTTTAAAATGAACGAGATGTTAAGCCTACTGCACCCTATTAATATAAAAAGACTAAATGTATTTGTCAACAGGCTTGAAGGTATTGAGTACAGGGCTTTGACCAGCAGGGCTATATTTTGCCGTTACAGCAGAAACTTGCGCAATGGAAGGCGTAGCAAAAGAGCTTTTTACAGAAAGGGCTTGTGGCGTTGCCAGTGGGGAAGTGAGGAAGGCGTTTGTACTCGTACGAGGATTTGCTCCAGAAGTATCCGCTCTGGCAGGTAAGGTTTGAGCAAACGCAGCGGGATTTCCCGATTGTCTAAGCACTTGATCAATGGCAAATTGATGCGCATTCCCCTTAAGTGCTGCGGCAAGAACAGCATTCGGATTTTGTTTTGCGACAAGTTCCGTATTCGGAGTTTGTGTTTTTAACGGCTGAGGGGTTGATTGCTGTTTGCTGTTATTTTGTGAGTTTTGCGATGTGGCGGACGCACCTGTTTTTATACTATCAGAGGCGATACTCGATGCAGCGGAATTTGGCGAACGAGAGCTGAGCGCACGCGAAGAATTATCTTGCGTAGCCCCTGTTTCTCGCATGTCGAGCAGGTCTTGATAACTAAGTCCGCTTGAACCTAGACCGCCAATTTCCATGAAAACTCACTTTATAAACGCACTGTTACTTTTTGTTATATTTTGCTATATGTTTGTTATTTTACGAAACCCTTATAAAGAGCCACGATTTCAACTGAGGGGTAAAGTACTTACACCCCTATCAAAACAAGCAAGTACTCAATATATCTTAAAACAAAAACTGACGCAACTTAATGATTTATTTAAAGAAACGGTACATCTATTTCGTAAATTCTAAAAAGTTCCCTCTTCATGAATTTACAAAACGTTCTCTCAATTCATTAGCGATTGCCCACACTCGTCCTATTAGTTAAATGCAATTGCCTTATTTTCTTGCATAATAGCATCAAGATAGGTCAAACCAAGGGCAAGCATGTTGACACATTCGATGGTAACATCTTTTTCTCGTATATCAACTTCCAATAAATAATGATTACATTTAACGCAATGCACAGCACGTTCTTGGGTGTTTTTTTCTTGATAAACAAGGTGCAAGTTCTTTTGTTCTTCAACGAGGCAGTTGGGGCAAGTTGTGCGTTTAAAGCGCCATGTGCGCCCACAGGAAGAACAAAGCAAGTCTTTGTGGCCTTCTTTTTCATGGACAATACTTAGGGAAGGTCGGCTGCCACAATACGGACAGGTATTGAGATTAATATTATCTTTTGCTTTTGGAAGAGAGCGTGCGGCTCTGGAGAGAAAAAGGTGGCTTATGCGAGTTACAAAAAGCTCAAGAAGAGATTGAAATTTTTCTTTTTTCTCTATATCCGCTATACGGTTTTTGCCGTCGTCTGTTTTGCTTTTTGTCTTCGTGCTCTTTTGAATATAAGGAAATATTGTGTTCTCAATATAGAGGCTCATAAGCTCTTTTTGATTCTTCTTACCTGCAAGAAAATCTTTGCACAAATCACGTATAGCCGTTGCTTTCAAGGAGTCTCTAAGTATCTGAATTTCTGAAGCCAATTGAGGAAGAGAATCTTCCATAGTAGTCAATAAAGCTTGGCTAAAAATTGTGATTTTCTTTGTACAAAAGGCAAGAGCTGATTTATCTAAAAGCGGGCTCTTGGCATCTTTTTGTTCCACCGTGTTAGCCGCTTTCTTAAGAGCGTGTTCTTGAAGAAGTTTTTCTTCGCACAATAAAATAGGACCAAATGCTTTAATAATAGCCTCATTCTCAGAGTGTTCTTTTAAAACGA
>CAMQVJ010000071.1 GCA_947038175.1 uncultured Desulfovibrio sp. | reverse complement strand
ACAATCAGCGAAGTGGGACTATGCACTAGGCTTTCCTCCCTGTCAAGAACTTTTTTCCAAAAACTTGAAAATAATTTCTCAACTAAACCGTAAAATCAATAATCATCTAAACCCAGCCTCCCAAGCTCTTTCTCAAGAGTAGCAAGACCTTTCGCCAGTTGAAGCCATGTAAAAACCAAGTCTTTATTTGCATTCAACCAACGAGATGGAATATGCACTATACCTTCTAAGGTGTCAAGGATTATTATTCAAAATTTGATATTATATGAGCATTCGCTTCTTATCAAGGCATTTACTTACTGTATCTATGTACCGAAGCCTACCAATTTAATCATTTAATGATTGACACCTACAAAAAAGCCTTCTAAACTTCACATTCCTTGCTGCGTGCGTCCACCTGACGCTCGACACTCATCTAGACAAGCACTTGAATTAACATAATAACACTTAGGCAAACAGGACTTATGAACATGAGTACACTCACAGAGAAATTGCAAAACTTGAGCTGGCTTTGGAGTGGAGCGAAAAGAAAAGAAATGAGACGATCCGCACGCAGAGTAGAACCACACATTCACTTCTCAGGAAGATACATCAACAAAGAACAACACGGAAACGATGTTATTCTGCGGCATTTAAAGAAAAACACCCCTTGCCTGATATCACGTTTTGGCGCGTCAGAATTTAAAGCACTCCTTTATTTCTATCAAAATAAACACAATCCTGCTCTAAACTTCCCAGAACCCATAAAAACAGAACTAAAAAATGCATCCGGTTTCTTTTCCCCTAGTGATGAATTACTCACTAAATTTTGCTGTGATGAATTGCAAATACTCACGAATATAGATATTTTTGCTCCATGGATATACAAGGTTACAACCATGGAAAAGGAAGTTTTTGAAAAATACAATAGCAACGCTGAGTTAGTTTATTTATACTCACTCGCTGAAAACCTTCTCACAGTAGAACAACCGTGGACACAATATCTAAAAGGGAAAAAAGTACTCGTCATTCACCCTTTTGAGGCTTCCATTAGAGCACAATACAAAAAGCGTGAGCTTCTTTTCAAAAATCCTCTCTGCTTACCTGAATTTGAACTCATTACAATAAAAGCCATTCAAGGTCTCGGTGAGTCTGACGAAACACAGCAGTATAGAGATTGGTTTATCGCTTTGGAACATATGTATCGACAAATTGACAAAATAGACTTTGATATCGCTCTCATTGGCGCTGGAGCCTATGGCATGTTTTTAGGGAATTATGTTAAAGAAATAGGAAAGCAGGCTGTCCATACTGCAGGGGCAACACAGTTATTATTTGGAATAAAGGGAACTCGTTGGAATTACCTAGAACAGCACATGAATGAACATTGGAGCTTCCCGTTAGAAGAAGACACCCCTAAAATTCTCAATGATTATATAAAAATAGAAGGAAAGAAGGCGTACTGGTAAGGAAGTAAGACATCTTTTAATGGAAAGTCTAAGCATACCCACCTCCTGAATCCACTCCCCCCACGCTCTCATCTCGCACACCACCCATCCAAAAAAAGGGAGAACGTAGTTCCCCCTAAAAGTATTATCTATACTCTAAAAATCCGTTTATATCCGAATACTGTCCCTAATATCTTCTAATCTGTTCTTAGCAAAGAGCACATAAGAGATAATCAGCTCCCCTGAATTAAAGACAGACGTGATGTACATAGGGTTATAGGTACAAATCCTATCAAGATAATCCATAGCTGCCGCAAAATTCTCTTCATTTCCTTTAGCAGCTATTTCTGGATAAAGGGTATATATAGCATTCATATAATCCCGAACAACAAGCATAACCCCTTGAACTTCATATATTCTATTATCAAGGGAATAAAACGGTTGGCTCTGAGTATCTTGCAATAAGCCCAAGGCATAACCAAAAATAGTCTCGCCTAAAACAAGATTAAAGGCAGAATAGATATCATCGGTACGAGCATTATAGACAGCTTCGCCTTTTTTCAAATCTTCCGTATATTTTTCAATAAGTTCAAAGGCTTTTGTATAAGAGCCTTCAGCGGAAGGAATAAAAAGAGCACCCCAACGAGCAGGACTAAGCGCAAAATGACTCAATCGAGCGTCATATAAGTCTTCATTTTCCCTATCGCTGTTGCCTAATTTCGCAATCACTGTTGAATAATGATCGAGGAGCATTTTTGTCGCCACATAGGTTCCATACTGGCGATAGGCTCTGTTATCCATAATCCATTTATTAAAAATAATATCATTAGCAGACCAACCATAGGTAGAGTCCAGCTCGTAATGCATACGATTCATGAGCGCATTAAGAAGCTGAGTACCTTTCGCCGCATCGTCCATTTCAGGACTGGTAACAACCGTATACGGTTCTGGAAAGACCGTTCTATCCGTAAACGAATAGAGTCTTTGCCCACCCCATATAATAAAAATAACTCCAAAGAAAATGGTAAGCTGAATAAGTATTGTCTTCACAGCTATCACAAAATGATGATTATTTACTTTCCACATAGTTTTCTCCATATTAATCAAAACAATATCCCTACTATATAAGAGGATATTCGTATTTAGTCAAACAAAAGGGCACGATTAAAATCATCAACACAGTAATCACTAAACATATCAAGAGCTTTATGATGCTTTAAAAATCGATATAGGACGTTCACATCAGCCATAACACAATGTTCCCAAGGCAAACCGAGGCGAGCGACATTATTATGCCTTGCGTAATTCGCCTTTTGATAATCAACATAGACATTAACCCAACGGCGAACATGCGATAGCTTCCCTCTTGGGCGAAAAAAACCAACAGGATCAAGGCTTATCATAAGCTGAATAGGAACAGTAACCTTTGCAGCAACACGCATAATGGAGGAACTGCCCCCCCAACTATGCCCGATGATAATGACTTTACAGCCATGCCTTGCATAAAAGTTGACGAGATGTCGCACATCGTTTGCCTCGTCATGCTCTCTATAAAAAAGATGATAAGGCACTCTATCTTTTATCAAATCTCGTAAAACAGCACATATCGAATACGCAAACCCGTGGTTTCCATCCATAAAACCACCCATAACAACAATAAGAGTTGGGCAATTGGGTAGAGCAAAAGAACTCTGTGTAGCAATACCTGAAGAGGATTCCATGACAGATGACGTGAAAAGAGCATCTAAAAATTGCTTCTCGGCTCGGCGATTCTCAGGTTTTTCCAAGCCTAAATGATGAAGCAAGACAGGCTCATTTCTTTGGTATGTGTAGTTTGCAAACATATAATTTCCGCTTCAAGCATTAAGATTTTTTGATTATGAGGCAACAGATTATTATTTCTGTGAAGAGAAAAGAGCCTCCTATATCAAACACTCTTCATAAATAAGAAGGGTGTTTCACGCCTTTCCCAGCCACACCGCTGAAGCTCATCAATTGCTCACCCCACTTTACTGTAGATAAAAGCGCCAGTCTAGAACTCTTTTTAAGCACGTGCGAAGGACGCAAGTACTTCACGGTTATGTCGTTAGGTATTTTCAGAAAAATGAAAGAATAAAAAGCTAAACACAAAGCACCGCAATGGCTAAAGGCATTAAACACATATAAATGGCGTCCACAAGAAACCTCAAGTACGACCATTTTTCATACAGCGACGCCCTGTCATGCTCACATATCAAGACAATCAAAGAAACGCAGTTCATTTAAATAATACGTGAGTACCCGATGTATATTAAACTATTTTCATTATATGCGCCTACAAAAAATATCACATAACATCGCTATATTATTACACATTCAACGAATCACAAACGGGAAAAGTTAATTGACATCTATAGAGAAATAACCTAGTAAATAACTAAGTTACTTATTCTGCCTTGAGTACCCATGAGCAATCGGAACTTGAATCCTTATCATTTAAAGATAAAGGGCCTCACGTTATACTTATTACTCGCTCTATACCTTTTGAATCATTACAAGTTTCAATTAGTCCCTTTTCAGCACACTCGGCCTCATCCCAAAGAAAGCATCGCTTTAAATCAATAATGTTTAGGATTTATTATTTATGAAATTGCGCATAACTATAGCAGTCTTTTTATCTCTTCTATTGACTATTTCGACTTTTTTCGTGTGGGCTCATATTAGCCCTATCCCAATTTCATTCTCTTTGGATTCAAAGGATACGGAAAACAAAAAATCGATAACTATTTACTATGCCACACGACCACAGAAAATATACACAACTAAAAAATCTCAATCACCCTCCCCCACTTTTATTGGTGGCAAAATGAAAGTAAGCTGTACTTTTGACACCATTAAAATTGCAAAAATTCAAATAGTGCTTGCTGGTTTTAAAGGACAAGAACTTACTATTTCTGACTTCATGGCAAAGGGCTTATGGGAAACCGATTTGAGCGATATTGGTAAAATAGAAGCACTCAACCTAGAAATATTAGAGCGAAATAATCAGCAACTTCGTATTAAGCCACTAGAGGACTTTGTGTCGCTGGAGCTCTATTTCAATAGAACTCTTTTCTTGGGAATTACCATAAATATTCTCTTGCTTATAAGTTGTTTTACCTTGATATTGCTCATGGTTAATCAAATAATTCAAATAGCAGTAAATATTCGAACGAAAGAAAAGCACTCCTATATTGCCATTGTTTTCATTTTTATATTTTTCGTTACACTGTTTGTCCCTGCGTTGAACGTTAGTAATGAGAGGATTTTCCGGAAAGAAAATCGACCTCTTGCTTCCTACAAAGGACTATTTATTGATGGAAAAATCAATTTATCCTTTGGGGAAGACTTTGAATCCTGGTTTAATGACCACTTCTTTGGAAGAGGCGATCTTATTATTGTTTATGATTTTCTGAATAATTTGATAAACATTAATTATGGAAACGTTTATCTTAGCAGAAACGTTTTGCTCGGTGACGAGGGTTGGCTCTTTTACAGGGGCGGTAATAGTGTCAACAATTTTTTAAATAAAGACCTGTTTACCACGAATGAATTACAATACATTGCAAAATATTTGTCTGATATTGATACTTGGTGCAAAGCACAGGGTAAATCTTTTTACTATATTATAGCTCCAGATAAAAATAGAATGTATGGTAAGTTTTATCCAGCTCAGATTAAAGTAAATTTAAAGAATTTTAAAAGCAGGGCCACACAGCTTGTGGGCTACCTAGATGCTCATACAGAGGTGAGAACTCTTTATCTATATGATGTTCTCCATAAAAATAAAGATAAAGGCCTCTTATACTGGAAACAAGATACACATTGGAATGAGCTCGGCGCATATATTGCCTATCAAGAGATTATGAGCATGATTGATCCAAACAAGGAGCAAGAGCTTTTTGTCGCAGCTAATTTCCCTAAAAAACCTAATGGAAGAATGGACTTACTGCACATGCAGAGAAAAGTTGATCCTGATACAACACACTATGTTAATGTTGAGAAAAAACATGTTTACCAATCTATCCCGGTAAATAATCAGTCCCAACTACATAAGAACACCCATGGCAAGAAAAATTTATTGATAGTGGGTGACTCTTTTTCCGAACTACTCCTTCCGTATTTCGGAGAAAGTTTTATGAGCATACGAAGTGGATTCCGTAGCGAAATGATCGCTGATGATTTAGACTACATCAAGAATAAGGCAGACATAATAATTCTTGAACAAGTAGAGAGACACATCCCAGCACTTCTATCTGACTCATTCCTCGAGGTAAAATAATTATGCTTTTTGCATCTATGACATTTATATTTATATTCTTACCAATTGTGTGTACCTTACATTTTTTTGCAAAACAAGCATGGCAAAATCTTCTTTTATTGCTTGCTAGCTTTGCTTTTTATGCTTGGGGTGAGCCAACATATCTTGCTATCATGCTGATAACTATCTCTATAAACTATTTTGGTGCTTTACTTATTGATAAAAGCACTCAATTGAGAAAATGCCTTTTATTCTTGGTTATTCTAAGTAACCTATCCATATTGTTTTATTTTAAGTATCTCAATTTCTTTTTAGAAGCCGTTTCTGAAATTTCAACGTATCAGTTTGATCTTGTCAATATTATAATGCCAATTGGTATTTCATTTTACACATTCCAAGCCTTATCCTATGTTATTGATGTTTATCGAAAAGAAGTGTCTGTACAAAAGAACATTTACGACCTTGCTTTGTATATAACCTTTTTTCCTCAATTAATTGCTGGACCAATTGTAAAATACCATGATATCTCGACTCAAATAAGCAATAGGGAAGTCAGTTTTTCTAAAGTTGAATATGGCGTAAAGAGATTCATCATTGGTTTAGCCAAGAAGGTTCTTATTGCAAACACCCTTGGACAGGTGGCAGACACTATATTTGCTTTCCCCTCTAATGAGGCCGCTGCTCCTTTGCTATGGCTAGGTATTATTTGCTATACCTTACAGTTATATTATGATTTTAGCGGATATTCAGATATGGCGATAGGGCTTGGTTCTATCTTTGGATTTAAGTTCCTTGAAAACTTCAATTACCCCTATATCTCAAAATCAATCACAGAGTTCTGGCGAAGATGGCATATATCACTCTCTACATGGTTTAAAGAATATCTTTATATCCCACTTGGAGGAAATAGAGTTTCTCAATCACGAGTGTACCTCAACCTGTTTTTGGTCTTTTTATGCACAGGAATCTGGCATGGTGCTAGCTGGAATTTCATTATTTGGGGCTTATGGCACGGAGTGTTTATTATCTTTGAGAAAAGGACTAATTGGCATGAGGCAAAAGACAATTTTATTCTAAGATGCACACAGCATGCATATACTATTTTGGTTTTTACTATCGGCTGGGTTTTCTTTAGAGCAGAAAATATGGACAAGGCAGTTACGTATCTGCAAGGCATGCTTGGATTAGTTGATTTGACCGTAGAATTATCATTTGATTGGCTGTCTGGTAAGGACATTGTCATTTTACTCGTGGCTATATTGTGCGCTTTGCCTCTCTTTAGAAATATGCTTCATTATAAGCCCTCCAGTAGATTGTATCAATTATGTCTCAATGTTTGGCTTATGTTACTCTTTGTTTATGCTGTGGCGACTATTGCCGCATCAACATATAATCCTTTTATTTATTTCAGATTTTAGTTACATAGAGAAACATAGAGACGCTTAGCTTATATGCATTAAGACTCTATCATACTCTCTGCCGCAACAAAATCTGACGTGTTCATGCATTATAAAAAATGCAAACAATCATAATATGGATGTAATAATACCCTTATCCAAATATGAAAGCCTCTTACTTTAAGAATATTTTAAATTAACCCATATTATATACATAAATATTGATATACAATGAAATAATACATAAATCCTATACTTTGGATATTTCCACGCTAATATTGATATAATCCCACCTAATGTAAACCAGGTTCCCAATATTCCAGAACTTATAACATAATTTTCTACAGAGGCGTAGCTCCAACCCAGATCTCCCTTGCCAAAAGGGTAGTGTCGCTCTGGAGCGTTAAGAGCTGATGGTATCTCATCGTACATGAGAATGGCATATCCAATACAGAAAACAATCCAAAAAACAAGCAGTATCTTTACCGTGACATTTAATCTTTTATCCATGTTTTAGTCTCATTGCGATTAATTAGTTTATATACGTTAGAGTGCTCATTTGTATTTATCATTATAAACATGTAATATCAAATGTTTATCGTGGCCAAGCAAAAGATTGCCAGACATCTTCAGTGTCTGGCAATCTTTTGTTGTTTATGGGTTTTTTTGATATTCTTGAATATTTTTAACAAGCTCTATACATATCACTGTCACCTCTAGGCATCAAAAAAAGCTCCCTTTTTTCTCTATATAAGCCCAAACGCTGGCACAAGCAAAATCCCTGAATACACTTCATAACAGACGAGAATAAGCAGAAGAACATTTATTCCCCCGTGCAAAAGAGGCATATAGACACGTTTCTTTTTATACTTATTCATAACAAAACCTGTCGCAAAACCAAGCACAGACAATGCAATAATAAACCATGCAACAATGGCATGGCTATCCGTGATGTGTGTCATTCCAAAAACACTATGCGTCGTGTAAAAGCCAAGACCGCCAAGTGTCCATAAAACAAGAGCATAGCTTCCAAGCTTTACATGTTTCTTCCATGGGAAAATAACTTTTTTGCCTAATAACATAGCAAACCGTTTAAAGCCTTGCCACATAGCTAAAAGCCCAAGAAAAAATGCAAACACCTGCACAACAGGGTGTGACCACAATAAGAAAGTTTCTAAGTCCATTGTATTCCTCTTTAATGTTTAGTTTTTGAATAACACTCGCTAAAAAAGGGGCGTATGCGCCCACAAACACATCTATTTCAAACGTATTTTCATTGAACTCTTTTTTATTTTTCGCCCAATTCATTTTTTAGAACATCTAATATTTTTTGAGAAGCATGGGGATAATTAATTTTAATTTTAGCGTCAGCAAACTTGTTTCGCTCCTCTTTTTTCACATCAACACCTTCAATAACTGCATCTATAAAGCGCATAATGTCTTCTTTATTATTCGCATATTCATGATATTGAAGACACTCTAAACCAATAGCTGACAAAGTTTTAGAAGTTAGTATTTCCGCTTTCATCATGTAACACACTGGGTTTCCAGTATAAAGATACTCTGCCACAAAAGACGCACAATCATGAATAAGGGCGTCAGATTGAGCAAAAAGCTCAAGATACCCCCCCTCACAGCTCAGTTCCATATTATCCAAGAGAGATAAATCTGCTTTATATTTTTCCACTCTTTCTTGAGACCATATGTCAGCAGTATAGAGCTTATCGAATAAGGCTGGGTGAGGGCGAAAAACAAAATCGACATTAGGATAAAGCGTTGGCAATTCGAGAAAAAACTCTGCATACTTTAGAAAATTGCTAAGACATATCGGATCCGTTGAGAGGATAGAATGGTGAGGAGCAATAATAATGTTCTTCCTTGTTCCTTTTTTCTTCTCTATGCTTGCTAGCTCATCCATCTTGGAATAACCAGTTAGAACAACATTTTCCCCGTGAGCTTCCGTTATGTCTTTGCACGAGGAGACAGACTCATCTAGATCCAAAAAGTTTCTCCAAACAGAATTATAAGATGCTAGATTAAAAACAACTAAATTTGAATGACTGCTAACAAACAAACCATAACTCAGCATAATAGGCAAGGCTTTCATATTCAAGGCATATTTTACGGTATAAAGCTCATGGGTCACATCGTCATATGGAGTACAAAAACATATCATGTCTGCATCTTTAGAGAAATCAAGAAAACCCTTGGATGTAGAAAACGCAGCATAAACTTTATCAGAAGCACTATTAAACTCTTGAGATAATACATCATAAGTCTTAAACATTTTTGCTAAAACATCGATAGAACCTGATAGTTCATTGGGAATAGCCACAATACACGGATCAAACATCTCATCTTTAATCATAAGCTGATAAAGAGGTTTCGCCTGAAACATACCATCGTAGAGCACATAGAACACAACACGGAGTTTTTCACCTCGTGCAACTTTTGCTTGCAGGTGTTTTTTCACAAATCCATAATGTCGGTTAAGTTTCACCCTATCGATATACTCGCCGGAGACTGCAGGAACCTGAACCCATTCTAAGTGCTTATCCATACTTGTGTTTTCTCCATAGATATCAAATACTTTGAAAATATCAAAAACATACGTAACATAAAAAGAAACCTTCAAGTTATACAAAATCCCTCCACAGGAGCGAGCTTTCGCAAAACAAGAAGGCTTCTTTCCAAAGGCACTATTTATTTCTTCTTCATCTTCTTTTCATACATAGAGCGCTTAAGATAGCTCAAATGGTCAAGAAAAAGCTTCCCGTCCAAGTGATCCACTTCATGCTGTAAGCACGCACCAAAATAGCCATCGCCTTCATAGCGTACAGGCTTTCCATCAAGATCAAGCCCTTCCATGGCGACACGGCGAGGGCGTGCAACCTTGGCACGTAATTCAGGAACAGAAAGGCAGCCCTCATTTTCTATATGCTTTACTTTATCAATCACAGTAATAACAGGATTAACAACAAATACAAAATCTTGAGGTTTTTCAACATCATCCGTCAGGTCTTCAAGGCTCTTATCAATAATAACAATACGGCGAAAAATACCAATTTGCGGAGCGGCAATGCCAATCCCACCAACGGTTTTAAGGGTGTCAAGCATATCAAGAGCAAGTTCACGAACAGAATTATCAATATGGTGAACGGGCTCTGAAACTTTCGCCAAAACGGGATCAGGGTATAATACTAAAGGTCTTAACATATATCACCAACCTATTCAGGTTTTTTTTGTTCTTCACGAAGCCGTAGTCCTAGATCTCTCAATTGAGTAGAGGATACAGTATCTGGAGCATTTGTCATAAGGCAAGTCGCCTTTTGCGTTTTAGGGAACGCAATCACTTCACGAATAGAGCTTACACCTGCAAGCAGCATAGCTATACGGTCAAGCCCAAAAGCAATACCACCATGAGGAGGTGTGCCAAATTCTAAGGCATTTATAAAATAACCAAATTGTGCATAAGCAGATTCTTCTGTAAAACCAAGTGCTTCAAACATATGGAATTGGTCTTGCGCTGCATGGATACGGATAGAACCGCCACCAATTTCGCTACCATTAAGAACCATATCATAAGCACGTGCCTTAGCGGCCTTTGGATTTGTTTTTATAAGCTCTTTACTGGAATCTTGAGCAGAAGTGAAAGGGTGATGACAAGCAACATAGCGCTTATCTTCTTCACTATACTCAAAAAGAGGAAAGTCCGTCACCCACAATAAATTCCATGTGTTTTCAGGTATAAGATTGAGCTGATTAGCAAGACGCACACGTAAATTACCAAGAGCGGCGTTAACCATATCAGTAGCGCCCGCTTGGAAAAACACAATATCGCCCACTTGTAAATCAAGTGCTTTAGCGATGGCATCTTTTTCTTCTTCAGTGAAGAATTTAACAATAGGTGATTGCCATTCGGTTTCATGAATTTTAATCCATGCAAGCCCTTGCGCGCCATAAATTTTCACAAATTCTGTATGCTCGTCAATTTCTTTACGGCTCATAGAACCGCCACCAGCAACACGCATACCCTTAACAAGTTCAGCCGTAGCAAAAAGCTTAAAGCCTGAACCCTTAACAATAGACGTGATATCTTTGAGCTTGAGGTCAAAGCGAGTATCAGGCTTATCAACGCCATATTCTTCCATAGCAATATCATAAGGCAAGCGAGGAAACGGCACAGGAATTTCGATATTCATGGAATCACGGAACACACGAGCCATAAGCCCTTCCGCCATGCTCATCACTTTTTCTTCATCAACATAACTCATTTCGATATCAATTTGAGTAAATTCAGGTTGACGATCCGCACGTAAATCTTCATCACGAAAACAACGAGCGATTTGATAATAACGATCAAGCCCACTCATCATAAGCATTTGCTTAAACTGCTGAGGAGATTGAGGAAGCGCATAAAACTGTCCATTATTTACACGGCTAGGGACAAGAAAATCCCTCGCACCCTCAGGGGTAGACTTTGTAAGAATAGGAGTTTCCACTTCAATAAATTCAAGTTCATCTAAATAATTACGCACAGCACTTGAAATGCGGTGACGCAAACGTAAATTTTCTGTCATACGAGGGCGGCGAAGATCCAAATAACGCCATTGCAAGCGTAAATTTTCCCCAGCGTCGCTTCTATCGTCTACAGCGAAAGGAGGTGTTTTAGCGGTATTGAGAAGTTTCCAGTCCATAGCAACGACTTCAATTTCACCAGTATTCATACCAGCATTCACCATACCATCAGGACGAGGGCGCACTGTACCTTTTATAGCAAGAACATATTCGCTACGAATAATGTGTGCATTTTCGTGTGCTTTAGGTGCGATTTCTGGGCTAAAAACAACCTGTGTAAGGCCTTCTCTATCACGAAGATCGATAAAAATAAGTCCGCCATGGTCACGGCGATACTGCACCCAACCCATAACACAAATTTCTTCACCATCATTTTTTGCAGAAAGTTCAGCACAATGATGAGTACGAGACCAATCACCAAGTGGGGTGATAAAATTCGCGTGCTCTTTTTGAAGGTCGTGATTTTGTTTTTCGTTTGCTTGCTTTTCGTTTTCCTGGCTCATTACTTTCCCTCTCTTATAAATACTGCAGCATTTGCACATAAAACAGCTTCTTGTGCGCCACTTTCCATATTCTTTATCATTACAGAGTTTGCTTCAAGCTCCGTTGAACCAATCAACAAAGCAAAACGAGCTCCCGATTTATCCGCTTGGCGCATAGCACTTTTTATGCTGCGAGTCTCAAACGCCATCGACCCAGAAAGCCCTTCTCGTCTCAAGTCTTGTGTCACGCTAAAGGCTGACGCCCTACAGGAATCATCTAAAGCAATAACATAAAAATCCGACTGAGGCGCTTCCAGTTTTGTATTTTCGCTCTCCTGCAAAAGAAGCACTAAACGCTCCATTCCACAAGCAAAACCAATACCAGGAACAGACGCTCCACCAATAGAGGAAACAAGCCCATCATAGCGCCCACCCCCTGCAATTGAACCTTGAGCACCAATATTTGCAGAAACAACCTCAAAAGCCGTACGTGTATAATAATCAAGCCCACGCACCAATCTATGATTAATTTCAAAAGCTATATTTTGACCTTCCAAAGATTTCTTCACAACCGCAAAATGATCTTTACATTCTCCGCAAGAATGCTCCATCATAAGAGGCGCACCCTGTGTCGCTTCTTGGCACTTCGGATTTTTACAGTCAAGCACACGCAAAGGATTAGTCTCCATACGGCGCTTACAATCATCACAAAGCACTTCTCTATCAAGCTGAGTAAGCCAGTCATGAAGCAAAGTACGGTAGCTCGGTCTACATTCTGCACAACCAAGCGTATTCAACTGCAAAGTAATATTTTTAATGCCAACGGTTTCAAGAAAAACCATGAGCATTCCTATCATCTCTGCATCAGCTTCAGGCTCTTTTGGCCCAACACATTCACAGTTTATTTGATGGAACTGGCGCATGCGACCCTTTTGAGGACGCTCATGACGAAACATAGGGCCCGTAGTAAAAAACTTACTCACAGACTCCCGTGCGCCCACATTATTTTCAACATACGCACGCATTACGCCAGCCGTAGCCTCAGGGCGAAGCGACATAGAACGACCCTTACTATCAAGGATAGTATACATCTCTTTCTGCACAACGTCGGTTTCTGTACCAATCGAACGACAAAAAAGATCTGTAAACTCCATAAGTGGAGTGCGTAACTCAGTAAAGCCGTAACGGGAAAACACCGCACGAGCACTTTGCTCTAAAAATGTAAATAAGCGACTCTCATCTGCAAAAAGGTCTGCAAAACCCTTTATCGCTTGAATCTTGGCCATGACATACTCCAATATTAAATCTCTGAATGGCGCAGTTTATGCCTAATGTTGAATATTGTCAAAATAATAGTGAGCTACTTTATAGGGAAATATATTCTATTTGGAAAGAAAAGTTTTCTATTTGGGAGGCGTTAGAGGGAATTGAGTTTTTTTTATTTGGGAGGCTCTGCCTCCCAAACCCTCCGCCAAAGGGATTGAATCCCTTTGGAAACCCCATATATGTGATTTGTTAGGGATTAGATTTACTATAAATATATATGTGGCGGTAGCTATTGAGGTTTTTATTTGGGAGAATTAAGAGCGATTGAGGTTTTTTATTTGGGAGGCTCTGCCTCCCAAGTCCTCCGCCAAAGGGATTGAATCCCTTTGGAAACCCCATATATGCGATTTGTTATGGA
>CAMQVJ010000070.1 GCA_947038175.1 uncultured Desulfovibrio sp. | reverse complement strand
TTGCCTCTCAAACTCTCCACCAAAGGGCATGATGCCCTTTGGAATCCCCATATATATTGGTTATTATGAATAGGTTTGAGAGCTGTATCTAAAGCTGAAAGGGGCTTATAATTTTACTTTCTACTACTTTATACTTTTATTTTCTACTACGAGGATAAGCACCCAAAAGCAAGCGCATTACGCTCCTGGTTGAGAATTTTGCATTGCCCTTGCGATGTCGATACCAGATGTACTATAAGAATTATAACTCACACTACCCATTCCAGTTCTCACTTGAGAAGCAAAGTCTTGAGTGGAATTTGGTATACTCGTCGGCATTTTTTCATTTTCTATTTTTTTAGAAGCTTTTCTTTCTTTTTTCTTTGCAAATTCTTTTTCAAGTGCATGCGTTGTCTGTGTAGAGGTATTTTCTAAGCGATTGCCAACATCAATGCCAGATGCAGATAGATTTTGAAGCATATCCGCTCTCGTTTTCTGTAAATCAGAAAATGAATCATTAGGATTATGCACTTTAGCTTGCATCATTTCTGCTTTTTCAAAGTTTTTTAGTTTTGCAGAGCGCTCTTTATTCATACGAATAAAAGATTCTTCATTCATAAATGCATTAAAGGTAGACGCAGATTCCGCAGCAAGAGCTTGACCATTCTTATTGCGTTCCGCTCTTCTTTGATCAATGTCTTCAATGACACCTAATATTGCATCACGCTCACTTTCTGTCATTTGATCGAGTTCCGCTTGCGTATAAACTGAGCCGTCTTTTATATAAGAGGATCTAGAATCTTTGCTACTTGCAATGACAACTGCATTATTACCGCTACCTAAATGGATATTCTCCGTATTTTGGGCATAGTTAATTTGAATAATATTATCCCCATTACCAACACTTACAGACGCATTATTTTGAACTCCATGCACATAAATATCATTATTACCATTACCCATAACCGCGGAACTATTACCTGACATATAATCTATCTGTACTGTATTATTCCCTTCACCCATTGTAGCGGAGGAATTTTGAGTAAGCATAAATGCTTGAAATATATTATCACCGTCGCCCATTTCCGCTGTGGAATTATCAAATCGCATTGCCATAACAGAGTTATTGCCGTCACCCAAAATCACGGCAGAGTTGTCCGCTGTATAGATTTCCACGGAATTATCACCATCACCAGCAGTCACAGTGGAATCACTCTCGGCGGAATTTATATCGATATGGTTATCCCCATTACCCACAGTCAGACTGGAATTATTCTCGACAATATATATGTCTATATCATTGTCGCCATTGCCAACATTCATTGTGGAGTTATTCTCGACGGAATGTGCAGTGGTGCTATTATCTCCATCTCCTATATTCATGGTTGAATCACTTCTAACAGAATGCACATCTATAGTATTGTCCCCATTTCCAATATTCATGGTGGAATTATCATCAACAGAGTGCATATCTAAACTATTATCGCCATCCCCAATATTCATAGTGGAATTATTATCAACGGAGTACATATTTATATTATTATTGCCATTTCCTACCGTCACAGTGGAATTGCTATCGGCGCCATACATGTCTATATCATTGTCACCATTACCTACAGTCATTGTGGAATTATTATCAACGGCATACATGTCTATATCATTGTCACCATCACCCACGGTCATGGTGGAATTATTATCAACGGAATACATATTTATATTATTGTTGCCATTGCCCACGGTCATGCTGGAATTATTCTCGACAGAATACATATCGAGATTATTATCTCCATCACCCAGTGTCAGGCTGGAATTATCATCAACGGAATTCATACCAATAGTATTATTGCCATCGCCCATCGTCACACTTGAGGAATCTACCACGGAATAGGCTTCAAAAGTATTATCACCGTTACCAAATGTTATATCAGAAGATTTCTTAGCTTCATACATTTCTACGCTGTTATTACCATTGCCCATGGTCACGCTTGCATTTTTGCTTGTTCCTAAGTCAAGGGAATTATCACCATTACCAAAAACGGCACTAGAAGTATTCATGTTGCCCTTTAAAGTATTATCGCCATCTCCTGCCGTTAGACTAGAAAAATAAATTCCTCCATTCAAAGTATTATCGCCATCTCCTAGCGTAATATTTGAATCAAAAATCATTCTACCTTTTATCTTATTATTACCATCACCTAACGTGATATTCGCCCCATGAATAGTATCTGTCGCCTAGATTGTATTATCGCCATTTCCTGCTGTAATCGTGTCGCCATTCATTCGTTCAGCGTGAACGGTATTGTTGCCGTCGCCTAGATTGACGTTTTGATTCTTTCCTTGCAAATAAACGGTATCATCACCGTCGCCTGTGGAAATATCAACATCATCGGAAAAATTGAAGATAATATCATTGCCGTCGCCTGTGCTAATGTCTGAACCACTTGTATTAACAACAATGGTATCCGCATTTTTATCTAGGGTATTTCCTTCTTTTTCTGTTGTATTTCCCTCTGCATCAAAGGTGAGTGTTTTGTTTGTATCCGAGTAATAGACCGACACTGTTCCGTCGGTATTTTCAACAATTTTTGTATCACCCCTAACAGTAAAACCTACCTCTATACCATTTTTTCCAGTAAGGCTTAGTCCGTATATACTTTTCAGTCCGCCTTCCCCATCTTCTACTTTTTGCTCAAAAACATTAAGGGTAGAGCCATTGCTGGTCTTTATTTCTTGAGAAAAAGATAAAGGCTCATCGGTAGAGTTCATTGGTTTTAATGTATTATCGGGATCTCTAAAGGCTTCTATCATAGCATCCTGAACATCATCCGCATGATCCACATGATCTTCTGGTAAAGATATGGATGAAGAACTTGAAGACGACTTTGGCGCAGAATACGTATTTGTTTCGCCCGTTTCGGATGTTTCAGTGGTTTCGTTTCTTGGATTCTTTTCTGTAGAACGAGAGGAAGCATAGCTATTAGGACTTTCGCTTTTTTCTTGTTCAGGTTCAAATATACTTTGAGTCTGTTCTTTCTGGGAATTTTTTGCTGTCTGAGAAGAATAACTAGAAGGCATTGATCTTCCTGCATATGTTACGCCCGATGTTACACCAGTTGTTACGCCAGAAATACTCATATTTTCTCCTACTCTCGTGGTAATTTCCGAAGGTTTTTAGAAAAATTTTAATATTAGAAACATTCATTATTCTATATAAAACAAGAAAAAATTGCCTAGCATGAAACCATATACAGTAACATATGCATATTATATGCCATTTTATACACAATCACTTCTTTTCATTCTAGAATCGCTCACTTGAAATAGGATTTTTTGCTGGTATATTTCAGGTTGAATCCCGTCCACAAAAAAAGAAAATCCGAGATTCCCTTTTTAAGGGGTTCTCGGATTTTCTCATATTTTTCAGGCGTTCGCAGATTTTTTCAGGCGTTCCTTTATAAAGAAATCTTTTCGGCATACGCCAATGAATTATTTTTTATTCAATTCTGGTTCTTCAGGAAACACAGGTGTATACCTGTACGTCAAGGATAAAGACAAAACAGAATAACCAAAGATAAAGGCAAAAGCGCCCCACTCTGACCAGTTTGGCCAATAATATGTCCAATTCTCAAAAGGAAGAACAGGAATACCAAGTGCTTGAACTGTCATAAGGTAGCGGTTCAAAACAACACTATAACAAGTGAGTAAAAGCCCTGTATAAAAGAAGAAAGGGATACGACGAATACGAGGAATCACAAGGAAAAGTATCGCCACAATAAGCGTTATATGCTCTGTCCAGAACCAAATTTCACTATAAATAAAACCAAAGAACATTTCATCAAAAGTGTTCCCTGCTCTTGGCAATAAGTCATGAATCCAAACATAGGAATCGAGGCATTTTGCGATGGTATACACAACAAGCATAGTGCCGCCAATTTTCCCCATAAGCTGCTTAACTTTCCAAGAAACAAACTTACGCCCTGTGAATTTTTCCATAATGGTTATCACAATAACGGAGAACATAGGCCCAGCGCTTACAGCAGATAACAAGTAGAGGAAAAATGTCCACGGCCAGACAAAGAAGCCTTCGCGAAATAAGTAAGGGCGACCAAAAAGAACGCCATACATACCCCCAAGAGAACCTTGGTGAAAAGTAGACAAAAACGCACCAATACCAGCAAAAAGAGGCATATACACGTGAAAGTTATGGGCAAGGTGTTGAATATATTTGTTTCCACTAAAAGCATCACTATCTAAAATAAGAGAAACATATTCAATAGTAAGCACAATACAGTAACAACTAATACAAAAAATAACTTCAGTAAGCATGGAGTGAGAATTGGGATACCAATAACCAAACCAGCTACGTAGCGGTTGCCCAATATCCAAAACCAAAATAACCATAGCGCTTGTATAACAAAGAAATCCTAAGAGTGCAGTGAAATTAACCACACTTTTAAGCTCTTCAATATTCAAAATATAACGCAATAATCCCGTGAAAAATGCACCAGCACCAAGAGCGATAATAGCAAGGTCAAGGGTAATCCAAAGACCAAAACCAAATCTATTATCAAGCGCAGTGTAGCCAAGCCCACCGCCAAAAACAACTAAAGCGGCGACAGTACCAAATATAAGATGCCAAATGGGTACGCACATCCACATGGAAAATTTTGTCAAAGAACAACGCTCGCACCCCTTAGGAAAGAGGGCTGCATCAAGTGGTTTACTATAATCCATATTTATATCCTTCATGCAAACTTCTTTAGAGTTTTCTTAAGGGCTGACCTGTTTTCTCATCATCTAAATAATTATCGCCAAGGCGACGCACCCATTCACGTTTACTCAAATAATACACTTGAGGTTCTGTTCCGAGCCTTTCAAGTAAACGAAACGCAAAAGGACTTTGTGAAAGCTGATGAACTTTATGGTCAGGATTTTTCAAATCACCAAAGTAAATTGCTCCATTAGGACAAGTTTCTGCACAAGAAGTTTGGTATTCACTTTCTGCTATAGCAAGAGGATCTTCATTATTAGCAATGGCTTTATCTTTAGCAAGCATCCAGCGATGATGGCAAAATGTGCATTTTTCCACAACACCACGAGGGCGAGTAGACACATCAGGTGAAAGGGCTTCCGCCAAATCTCCTGGCCAATGTGGATCAAACCAGTTGAAATATCGTGCATGGTAAGGGCAGCTCGCCATACAATAACGACAGCCAATACAGCGAGGCGTTACTTGGCTCACAATGCCGCCATCTTCCCCTTTTTCCGTAGCGATAACAGGGCAAACTTCTACACAAGTAGGTTTTCCGCATTGCATACAAGGGCGAGGCAAATACACCGTAGAATGTTCAGGATATTGTTTACCATTTGATAAACGATAAATAAACAACCATGTATGGGCACGTAGTTTATTCGTTGCGTCATCTTGCGGCGCAACATTATTTTCCGCTTGGCATGACATAACACAAGCACCACAGCCTGTGCATTTGTCAAGGTCAATAACCATGCCCCATTTTCTTTCAAATTCTTTTATTTCTCCAGCCATAACTACCCCTTAACCACTTTCACGCCACTGTCACTCCATATAGGGAGACCTGTTCCGGCCTCAATGTGGACATGGGTAAGATTTAGAATATTATCGCCTTTGTTGATAGAGTAGCGGTCAAACTCGGTATGACCAAGCCCCGCAGTGACACTAACAACACCCGTCATGATTCCCTCAAAAAGAGCAATCACAACATCAATACTACCATTATCTGTCTCAAGCTTCACTTTTTCACCATGAACAACATCAAGCTTGCGTGCTGTTTCTGTATTCATTTGCGCCACAGTTAAATTCTGCTTCAACTGATAATCTGCAATGATACGGTTTGCATAAGGAGGAATCCCCGTGCTTGGAGATCCAATACCATAAACAACATGGGGCAAAAGGCGAATGCCTGTTTCTATTTTTGAAGTCATGGCTTCACGCAAAATACCAGAAGGCAAGTGAAACCAGTCATTATCATAGCGAGCCGATGTTCGATAAGTAAGCCCATTTTCAAGATATTCCTGAAAATCTGCGCCGATATCCTTAGCTCGTGATATGAGTAAAGAAGGCACATCGCTCACCCCTAAATTCAAACCAAGCTCCTCTGCCAAAGCAATAATAACTTCGCCAGCAGGACGGGCTTGATAACGAGGCTCAGCAACAGGTTTTGCAAGTGTCCAGTTTTCAAAGCCAGATCCATAAGGAGTATAAACATCATCAAAGCGTTCAAGCCCTAATGCTGATGGTAAAACTAAATCGCATTGAGCGCTTGTTTCATCCCAAAAGCCAGAAAACGAAATCTTATAATCTATGGCGTCAAGGCATTCTTGTATGCGTGCATTCTTCGGCCATGCATAGAGGGGGTTGGCTTCGTAAAGAAAAAGAAGCTTAGGTGCTGTCTTTTTCCCTTCTGCTATTTTTTGAGAAAAATCCACTAAATCATTAGCATGAGCCCGTCGATACGCTTGAGCAAGTGCAAGACATTTTCTTGGCAAAGGTAAATCAATCATATTGCCATCTTGACCAAGGCGACCAAGCAACATATTAGCAGCAATTGCAGCCATAATAGGAGCAGCACCGCCACCATGGCCCATAGAAGAACCAGCTAAAACAAGAGGTCGTTTCGCCTGAAGAAGGCCTTCTATAATAGTATGAAAACGATCAGGCAAAATCCCGCATTCTAATTTCAGCATTTCAAGCGTATACGGTTGAACAATCTTGGTAAATTCTTCAATACCCTTGAGAGATTTTCCCATGCCTCGGCTGACCAATTCTCTGCAAATTCCCATACCGAGTATGGCCTCTGTTCCTGGAAGCGTGGGAAGCCACAAATCAGAAACGACAGCCGTGTTATTTTGCATCGCACCAGCAAAGACAAGGGTCATCGTGCGCTCAGCATCTGTAGGGTGAGTATTCTTAAATATTTTTCTGTTTCGAGCAACCGTTCCCCAGCTTTCCATAATATTCGCACCAATGGAAAGAACATAATCACTCTTTTCTAAATCATAACCAACTCGGCCTCTACCGCCCATAAGTTCCCATGCTTTCTCAGCAGCATTTTGCTCGTTAGGCATAAAGAAGTAATCAAGAGAACCGTTAGCCACTAAGAATGCAGAAAAAAGGTCATTAAGACTAGAGGACGCATCTCCTGAAATAAACGCACAAGATTCTTTAGCGGCTCTCGTCTTTTCCTTCAAAATGCCTTCTGCTTTTTCCCATGATATAACTCTGTATCCACCATCAGGCGCACGCAGTAAAGGGCGCTTAATGCGAGATTCTGTATAAAGGAGCTGGCCTTCAGACGCCGCAAGAGGTGTAAGACCACCTTCACTTATATCATTAGCAGGGTTACCCAAAGTACGGATAACACGCCCACCAACAAGGCGAACAAGTATAGGCGTTCCACCAGGACAAATTTTTGAAACAGTGGCAATATACTCGCTATCGCCTTTTTTCAAACGGGGAATCCAACCCCAGTTTTGCGTCCAGTATGCCAAATCATAAAGGGTCGTCCAAATCATAGGCGAGGCAACCGCACCCACAACTCCACCAAGAGCAAATTTTAAAAATCCACGTCTTTCCATAGTAACTCCCTCTACCTATTTATGACAAACAGCGCAAGCGTTTGTTGCCCTGGTTATACCATCATAATGTTCTGGATTAGCGTGACAAGCCTCACAAGTAGGCATCATCATTGTATTTTTAGAATAACCTGAAAGTCTGTTTTCTTTATAAACAGGAGGTGTCGTTGTTGACGCTACATCAAGGTGACATGCATTACATAAATCCTGAGGTGTTTCATAAAGATAGTCGTGGCACTGTGTACAGGTTTCAAAATTATGCGCAGCATGGCTAAAGAATACATTGTCTGGCTGCTTTTGATATACAAGCCATTTATCTTTTATTTCAACACCTTTATCAACATATTCTGCAATAAAGCGAATTTCTTCTTGATTTTCTGTAATAGGGGAACTATGGCACTCTGCACATGCGGCAGTCGTAGGAACTCCACTAAAAGTTCCGTCCTGTCTTAGGTAGTGGCAATCCTCACAAGTCATTCCCGCTTGTTCAATATGAACCACGTGATTAAATGCTACGGGTTGCTTCAACTCTTTTGTCATAAGCTCAGGAAAAGCATGCCAACCAAAAATTGCCGCAATCGTTAGCCCTAAAATAAAAGGCCCTAAACCCAAAATAGCACTCTTCTTGGTGACGTTTTCAAGATTTTGGTTTTTATCCTCCATCCGATCCCCTCATTTGTTGTATGATTTTAAATCTTCTGTTTGCCTCATATGGCATACAAAACTTGATTTCTTTATAAAAAATATATACTAAATTCTCGCTTCAATCAATCCCCTAACCGTAGTCTATTTTGGAATATTTTGCAATCAAGTTTTTTATAATTATTTTTATCTGCTTTAATTTATGAAATAAGCTGTAAAGATGAGCGATTTTTTAAGAAGAGAGAAAAGATTCTGAAGAATACATGGAGGATTTTTAAGAAAATAGGGAGGATTTTGAAGAATACAAAGAATAATTATAAAAAATCACGCTTTCCGCTTGACTCTCCTTTCTAAATAACATAAAAGAATTCCTGCGTGACTATAAACGCACGGAGGGGTGTCCGAGTCGGCCGAAGGAGCTCGCCTGCTAAGTGAGTATACGGATAAAACTGTATCTAGGGTTCGAATCCCTACCTCTCCGCCATAAAATTTTGCTATTTTGAAGGGTTATGATGAAAATCATAACCCTTTTTTTTGTTTAAAATGGAGTGTTTTGGGGAGGAGATAAAGAAGCTACACAAAAAAAGCCGAGTGTTAAAAGCAATAACACCCGACAACTTCACTTTAGAGTGAAAAAAGAATAATCTACAAATTCAGCAAGCTCTTTGCAATTCCGCGATATGATAGAGTAATACTATCAAAGCTTCTCTTGTATTGGCCTCTTTCAGTGCTAATCGAGCATTTGTGTTTTTTCGTTTGTTCCGGTGTCAATGAAATCACAGGAACTCCCTCTTGCTCTGCAGCGGTTCTGAGTTTTGGCGTAAAATCACAACATTTTTCAATAATATATGGGGAAGCCTCTGGTAAATTTTCTTTATCGAAAATTCGAACAAACTCATCCTGAGAAATTACTCTATCAGTATTTTTCATATAGGTAACAAAACTTTCAACGCTTTGCTTTAAATCTTTTACCCAGCTTTCTGTTTTTTCTGTAAATTGCGAATTAGGCCCGCCTCCCCCTTTATACCTTTTTGCCATTTGAACGACAAGCCCAAGAAACTTCACTCGTATATCAATACCATTAAAGCCTCTAGTAGTTTGGAATGGCGCAAGTAATTCAAGCCAATTTCTAAAAATCTCACTTAAATTGTCGACAGCTTGCAAGGAGAAAAATGTTGGAGAAACAGGAGCTATAAAATAATGGCTTGTCAAAACAAACAAAGCGTTCAAGACACTACTTGAACTTGGTGAAGTATCAATTAAGATGAAATCATAATCTTTTGCTAGTTCATCAATAGCTTGTTGTAATTTTGAAGGAATACTCTGAGTTAATTCATTCTTATTTGTAACAATCCCAAATATGCTAAATTCTAATAATGATAATGCTATTGAACCAATTAGCAGTGTAATTTTTGTTCCCTCTTTTCTATAGAGGGTTTTACGTGGTAATGGTTCATTTTTTATTTTTGATCCAAGATATTCAGTGATTGATAAATATTTTTTTGTATTTGCACTCCATATAGAGTTGACATCTGTACTATAGTCCACTGATGTGGATAGACCGTATATTGAGGCAGTAATATTCATTTGTGCGTCAGCGTCTATTATTAAAACACTCTTCCCTTCATCAGAGAGTGCTTGTGCTAAATTATGCACAAGAGTTGTTTTACCAACCCCACCTTTATGATTAAAAAAAGTTAATATTTTACCCATAGTATTACCCTCCATATAATAGTATATTGCCCATATACCAAGTAAGATGTCAAGAGATTTCGAGAGACTGGACTGGGAGTTATTTTGCGAGAGAGCGCTATACCCTACGACACCGTGCTAAAGCGTTGTCTTGTAACAAGTCCCCATGTGGAATCTTGGTACATATCTTCGGTATAATTTTCATCAGTGTAAGAGCCAATGGTATTTCGCCAAAAGGTAACCGCGTAATCCGCCCCTTCAATTTGCTTGCTTACCCATTCACCAGGTAGCATTTCAAATAAGGCATGTGCAAATTTCATCCCTGCTTTATTTTTGCGGAAAATAGGCGTGACATAAAACTCAAGAAATTCATAATGATTTTGCTCGGTACTAGCAATCAAGGTTAGCCCCGCAGGCAAGCCATCAATATATAATAAATAGCCTGTTGTTGTTTCAGAAATCGGATTTTCGAGGTAAAATGTCCCATCTTTTTCTGGTAATTGCTTAGTGAGCGGTGAAAATTCAGCACTATAATGCTGCCCAAGATTCATATAAACAGGCAGATTCTCTTGATTAACTTTGATTATTTTCATAGTTTTCTTTTTGTTAAATGTTCTATGTAAAAGCGTCATGTGCGTAGTAAAAAGCTCATACGATAGTATAGGCATTGTGCATTTATTGTCTAGGGCTTGTCATGATGTACACTAGATGTCATTAATGTGCAAAACGGAACATTTTGTGCCTATTATCCCAAAACAACCTTGACATTTTTACATTTTAATCGTATCGCTATTGTATCGCTGACACAGGGGTAATTTAAAATGAAAAGAACATCTATAGTACGTATACAACAAATTGAATTGAGAAACTTCAAAAATGTGGAGCATGGAATAGTAACTATGCCCGCTTTTCTGAATAAAGAATATTTTTTAAACTCATCTGATATTTTAGGTATTTATGGACAAAATGGAACAGGTAAAACTGCCATAGTCGAAGCAATGGAAATAATTAAAAGTTTGCTCAGTGGCAATCCTCTACCCGTAGAAGCCACAGACTACATTTCAAAGAATCACGATTTTTGCACTATTTCTGTTCTTTTTACTGTTGACAATGGCGCTGCACAGTCTCAAGTCGAATATAGTGTAAACATCAAACATAATACCACCCAATTGAATGTTAGAAATGACAGCATCAACTTTGAAATGAGAACTAACAGCACGGAAAAAAATCAATGTATTATTGATTCAGAAAAAATTAGATTCTCCCTATGGGATGGCAGTAAGTTTGGAACGCTAAAAGAGTATATGACCTTTTCATCTGAAAAAGTTGGGCAGTTCACCCCCAGTTCTCGCTATAAGCGCTTTATTCGCATTATCGATAAGAATCTCGAAACATCTTCTCAAACAAATTCAAATATTCTGGAAGGTAAAATTCAGATCGCCACGAATGCTCTTATTGCTCAAAAAGAGAGACGTTCTGCAATCTTTTCCCGCACAGGCCAGGATTTTATTAAACAAACGGGCGATGATATACTTGCTCCAGTAGATGACAACACAAAGGACGCATCTCTTTACGACTTACACGCTCTTACAAGTATTATGTCGTTAAACATTTATGCAAGAACAGACTTATCTGTTATTTCAAATATCCATTCTGGCATGATAAACACCAAAGAAACTCTTCCCCTTACTATTGTATATGGTGAACTGAATCGACAGCACCATATAAATCTTTCACTTAGAGAGACATTTGTTTTGCGTCCATTAGCATCTGATATTGTGAAAAAAGCCTTTGAAATCATAAACATTGTGATTCCCAAAATAATTCCAAATCTCTCTCTAGAAATAAAAGAGCTTGGCACAGAAATTCTGCAAGATGGCACGGAAGGTATTAGGATTCAGCTTCTTTCTAGACGAGGTGATGTACTTCTGCCACTGGGCTATGAATCCTCTGGGATTATTAAAATAATATCAATCGTTAATGCCTTAGTGTGTGTGTATCGCAATCCATCTTCTTGCCTGATTGTTGATGAATTAGACGCAGGCATTTTTGAATATTTACTTGGTGAACTTCTTTCTGTTTTCAAAAAAAATGCCCAAGGGCAAATCATTTTCACTTCGCACAATCTTCGCCCACTTGAACTACTTGATAAATCAAGCATAATGTTTTCAACCGCTAACCCACAAAATAGGTACGCACGGGTAAAACATCTAAAAAAGAATAATAATCTAAGAGATGTTTATTTTCGTCGCATTCAGCTTGGTGGAGAGCAAGAAGAATTATATATGGAAACCGATAGCATAGAAATCGCTAGGGCCTTTAGAAAAGCAAGCAAGGTTGAAAACAATGGCTCAATCTAAAAAAGTAATGCTCTTTATCGTTGAGGGAATTCATGACGAAAACACTCTTGGCCCCAGCCTGAAACGAGTTTTTGCAAGTAAAGCTATTCATTTTCATGTTGTTGGCGGTGACATCACAACAAACCACTATGTTACCGAAGCGAATGTTATCGAAAAGATAAACCGCCTCGTTAGAACGACTATGGGCAGGTACGGCTTTCAGCGTAGTGATGTAATTAGAATTGTCCATTTATTTGATACAGATGGCGCATTTATTAAAGAAAGCTCTATCATCGCTGATAATAATCATAAGCTACAATATGAGCTAGACAGTATTCGGACAAATCAAGTCGAAAATATTATAAAGCGAAACACAAAAAAAGCAAAGATACTTCAAAAGTTATTAGCCCTTCCCAAATTAGCCCAAATTCAATATACGGGCTATTATTTCTCACGTAATTTAGAACACGTCCTACACGGCAATATTGGACATTTGGAAAATTATCAAAAAAGGGATTTGGTAGACACTTTTGTGGATGCATACGAAGATAAACCCCTTGAAGCGTTTATTCAGCTTTTTTCAAATGCAAACTTTACCGTGAAAGGCAACTATGAAGAAACATGGGAATTTATAAAGCAAGGCACAAATTCTTTACATCAGTATTCTAATTTTCACCTCTTGTTTCAAGATAAAGAATAAATACCTTTGGATTTTGTTGGGCTTGCTCACGTGCGAGAATCATAGCATGTGGGTTTGGTCTTATTTATTGGTCTTATTTCTTATCTTTATATGGAAACATTTATAATACTAATTTTTATTAATTTGCTTAGATAATATTGCAATGCGTTCAGCAAGCAGTTTTATTTCGGTGGCAGTATCTATGGTACTGGCTTGATAATCAACGAGCTTTTCTCTGAGCAGTTCATCAGAAGTTTTAAAGAGGTCAGCTACGGAACATTCTAATGCTTTTGCAAATTCTTCTAGTCTAGGAAAGCGAGGTGCAACAACACCACGTTCAATACGAGAAAGAGAGTCTGTTCCTATTGCTAGTTTTTCAGCAAGTTCTGCTTGCGTCCAATCCTTCATTTTTCGGCGCATCGTGATATTTATTCCGACCAAGACACTCAAGCTGTGGGTATTTTTGTCTGACATAATTGCTACTCCTGTTCTATAAACCTGAGTGCAAACTTGATTTTTTTGAACAGCTCAAAATGACCTTAATTTGACATCTAATGTCTATAATGTTTTAATCTACTCGTGTACCGCTAGGTATATCAATCTAATTGAGTTCTCACGTTCTAAAAAAATTTATTCTTCTATACGGGAAAGATTATGGACTTATTGAGTGATTTCTTTAAAGTGGTGGAGCGTTGCGTAAATTCATCTATAGGTAGTGATTACCGTGAGATTTATTTTAAGCATTATCCGAGTCCCTACCATACGTGTAAGCGGTGCAAGAAAAAACTTAACCGCAATACACCACGAGAGGTGACAATCGACCATATTATTCCACGGAGATACTATGGCACCAATGCAATTACTAACCTGCAAGTATTGTGTCAACCTTGCAATTCTCGTAAACGAGATTTGATTAATGGCTTATCTCTTGAGTATTCTGGTGATGCTCTTCTTCGAGAGCTTAGAAAAATCGTAAATCCCTGAATCCTTGAATCCCTGAATCTTTGAATCTTTGAATCTTTGAATCTTTGAATCTTTGAATCTTTGAATCTTTGAATCT
>CAMQVJ010000069.1 GCA_947038175.1 uncultured Desulfovibrio sp. | reverse complement strand
TCCGCCAAAGGGATTGAATCCCTTTGGAAACCCCATATATGCGATTTGTTATGGAGTGGTACGGGTAGAGCCATATGTGGGTGGTGCAACTATGTACAACCAAATTCAAAATGAACGTATAAAAATTTCATTACGGCACCTATCTGAGTATATCCAGTGCATACTATTTATACCAATTAATACAACTTGAATACATGCATAGTTTAACTAACTGAAATAACTACTAGTTAAATAAATAACAATTAAGATTGTGTAATGTTATTGACATTATGGTTTTATTGTTGTAAAAATATAAACAGAAGAACAATAGAACGTAAAACAGGAAGTATTATGACAAGCACCCTCCCTAGTCCAAAATTAACCCCTCTACATGATGGTATTGTTAATAAATTAATGAGCTTTATACAAGATTCTCTTTTGATTGCTGGAGACAAACTTCCAACAGAAAGAATCTTAGCAGCACAACTTGAGACTTCTCGCAGTAGCCTACGAGTTGCTTTAAAGTTCTTCATTGACAAAGGGATTCTAGCAAGCAAACAGGGCTCGGGTACTTATGTGGCAAATATCGACATGGCACCTAAAACTCTCAACACCGCCTCACTCATTAAACAAAACACTTCTTTATATGAGCAGCTCATTGAATTTAGAATGATTCTAGAACCTGCAATTGCTGAAATTGCAGCAGAAAAATGTACAATGGAACAACTTAACAAATTGAAGATTATTGTATGTGATCAACAAAAGAATATCATAGTAAATAGTGGAGATGGTACTTTAGATGCTCAATTTCACTTAGCATTGGCAGAAGCAACGGGCAATATTCTTCTTGTGGAAACCATAGATAAAATCAACAAACTTTACCTAGAAGGTAGAACTGATAACTTACGAAACAAAGAATGGCGACAATTTTCCGTTATATCCCATCTGCGTATTATTGATGCCATCGAGAAAAGGTCTAAAGCAGAATGCAGAAAGGAAGTCGAAGAACATCTTTCAACAGTTTATAAGAATCACGCTTTCTTTAAAAAAGGAGATTAGGACATGTTACTTGCAATTGGTATGTATGCAATTCTAGGTATAATTGCTGGTATTTTAGCTGGCATGCTAGGCGTGGGTGGGGGAATAATTATTGTACCCTTGCTTGTAATTGGTTTTTCTTACCAAGGCTTTTCGCCTGATGTGATTATGCATATGGCTATTGGGACTTCCCTTGCAAGTATAATGTTTACGTCTCTTTCAAGTGCCTACTCACACCACGCACGTAAAGGAGTAGACTGGAATATTGTGAAATATATCACTCCTAGTATTATACTTGGTACATATTGCGGTTCATTTTTTGCTTCGAAGATTCCAGCAAATTACTTGCAAATAGTTTTTTCTTTATTCCTTTTTTATGTTTCGTTGCAAATGATTTTTGATAAAAAGCCAAAAAGCACAAGAGAAATGCCTGGAATCTTAGGAATGAATATAGTTGGCATTGCTATTGGGGGTATTTCAAGCTTGGTTGGCATTGGAGGTGGAACAGTATCTGTACCTTTCATGCTATGGCATAATGTTGAAGTGCGCAGAGCAATTGGAACTTCATCTGCCATTGGTATTCCAATCGCGGTTGCTGGTTGTGCTGGATATTTGATTAATGGCTTATCCGTGCAGAATTTACCAGAATACTCCATTGGTTTTATATTTCTCCCTGCATTAGTTGGTATTGTTATTTGCAGCATATTTTCTGCCCCACTTGGTGCAAAATTAGTTTACATACTACCTGTTACTCGCATTAAAAAATTCTTTGCTATTTTGCTTTTTATTGTAGGAACCAACATGCTTTTCACCGCACTTTAACTCAGGAAACTATTTATAGCTATTTTTACAACTTATGCCCATATAATTTGAGGAGGTTTTATGAAGAATCCAACTGATGTATTAAGTGGCATTTTCGTCCTAATAATTTGTGGAATTGGTGCATACAGTATTAGTTCGCTCCCAGAGCCTACAAGTTTAGATCTCTATGGCCCAGCCTCTTTTCCTAAAATGATTATTGCCTTACTTGCTTTTTGTGGCATTTTATTAATTATCAAAGGAATAAAGACGCCACCATCTAAGGATTATTGGAAAAATCCTCACGTAATAAGGCATCTTTGTTATTTTATCGGACTATTTTATGCTTACTTGGCATCACTTACTTATTTAGGAGAATTCTTCATCACTCTTCAAGATATTTATATTCCATCAGGTACCGCTTTTTGTATTACAACAACTTTATTTCTTCTCATTGCCTTACCCTTATTGGGGCGCAAGAAAACACTAGAGAATATTATTGTCAGTGTAACGACAACAGCTTGCTTATTCGGCGTTTTCGGTGTTTTTTTCAAAGTGCTTTTACCCTAATCTGTATTGCAAAATATCTCTAAGGAGCACATATGTTGGATGTAATTTTTCAAGGAATTATGAACGCTATCAGCTTTGATAGTTTGTTAGCAAACGCTATAGGTGTTACATTAGGTATTATATTTGGAGCATTACCAGGCCTTACAGCCGCCATGGGTGTTGCCTTACTTATACCATTAACATTTGGTATGCCACCCGTAGAAGCTTTTTCAGCATTACTTGGTATGTATGTTGGAGCTGTTTATGGCGGTTGCATCACGGCAATTTTAGTAGGTACTCCTGGGACAGTTGCAGCAGCAGCTACCATGCTAGAAGGCCCCGCATTAACCGCAAGAGGAGAATCTCGCAGGGCTTTAGAAATGGCAACAGTTGCTTCTTTTATCGGTGGTATTATAAGTGCTATTGCTCTTATTACTGTGGCGCCATTACTTGCTCAAGCTGCCATGGCATTTAGTGCTCCTGAGTATTTTGCCGTTGCTGTGTTTGGTCTCACCATTGTAGCCTCACTTTCATCGGGGCAAGTTTTAAAAGGGTTTATTGCAGCCCTTACTGGCCTATTAGTTGCCACCATTGGTTTAGACCCTGTTACTGGTGATATGCGTAATACGTTTGATAATCCTAACCTTTTTAACGGACTTTCCTTAGTACCCGTTCTTGTAGGACTATTTGCAGTATCTCAAGTATTTATTACCATAGAAGATGTTATAAAGGGTGTGGTATTAAAAGGTGGAAACCTTGCAAGCAAAGGCTTAAGTTTGCGTGATATTTATGCTAATACTATCAATTTGATTCGTTCTTCAGCTATTGGCACATTTATTGGTATAATTCCTGCCACAGGTGTAAGCGCCGCTGCTTTTCTTGCCTATGCGGAGGCTAAACGCTATTCAAAAACGCCTGAGCAATATGGTAAGGGTTGCCTTGAAGGTATTGCAGCAACAGAATCATCTAACAATGCCGTTTGTGGTGGTGCTCTTATTCCTCTTCTTACTCTTGGTGTACCAGGGGATATTATTACAGCAATCATGCTTGGTGCGCTTATGATTCAAGGACTTACTCCAGGCCCCCTACTTTTTGTAGAACATCCTGCTACCGTTTATGGACTATTTGCAGCATTTATAATTTCTAATGTTCTTATGTTGATACTAGGACTAATAGCCGTTCGTGGAGCAGGCAAAATTATTGCTATACCAGGTTCATTGCTTATGCCAATAGTCATCACTTTATGTGTCGTTGGTGGATATGCAATCAATAATTCGACTTTTGATTTATTGATTGTGGCAATATTTGGTACTCTTGGTTATATTATGACTAAGTGCGAAATTCCTCAACCACCTTTTCTTCTTGCTATGATTCTTGCACCAATTGCTGAAACTAATTTCCGCAGAGCACTTTCTATTTCACAGAATGATTTTAGCATCTTTTACACAAGCCCAATAACTATGGTGATTCTCACTGTAAGCCTTGTCATTCTAATCAAGCCTATATACACAAGCATAAAGGGAATGATTAAACAATAACTGTATATTGGCTGATAATATAACCCTCATTTAATTTTTACCAAATAGAAGGTAGATATGGACATACTGCAATACCAAGAAAAGCTACATACATGGTTCTTAGACCATGAAATAGAAATGATGGAACGCCTCAAGACTATAGTAAACATGAGTTCTTTTTCCCATGACGGTGAAGATGTCAATAAAGTAGGAGAGCAACTTATTTTATGGATGGATGAAGCTGGGTTCATAGTAGAAAAAATAGAAAAAGAAAAGCCCTTCAACTTTGATGAAAGCATGGACTGGGTAGATGGAATTGGAAATGTATTTGTTGCACGAACTCACCCAAAAGAAAAAGGCGCTGGACTTGTTTTTTTAGGACATATGGATACTGTGTTTCCAAAAAATAACTTTTGGTCTTTTAGTATTGATGAAAAAACAAACAAAGCTTATGGACCAGGCATCATTGACATGAAGGGTGGTATCATCGTCAACATGTACGTGGCAAGAGCTTTGAAAGAACTAAATATTGTCAACACTCCCATCACTCTCACCTTTTCCCCTGATGAAGAAATTGGTTCACCAACAACGCTTCCTGTTCTAAAAAAACAACTACACGGGGCAATAGCAGCTATTTGTACAGAGCCTGGTTATCTTAATGGTGGTATCACAATTGAGAGAAAGGGAGCAGGACATGCGAGAGTTCGCATTGAGGGTATTTCTGCACATGCGGGAAGAAACTATGCAGATGGTTCTTCCGCAATTTTAGAGCTTTCACATAAAATTTTAGCCTATAATAAGCATGTCAATTTGGATCAAGATGAAACAGTTAATGTAGGGATTATTAGTGGAGGAAGTTCAGCAAATTCTATTGCGCCCTATGCTGAAGGTGCTATTCATATTACCTATAAAACAACTAAGAACGGAGAAAAGCTTCTCCAAAAAATACAAAGGGAAACAGAAAAAACATATATCAAAGGGACAAAATCATTCTTAAGTGGAGGGCTAGGCTTACCTCCTTTAGAGGCAAATGAGAACAATAATAAATTGTTTGAATTTGCGGAAAATGCAGGGAGAGCAATAGGATATCCCGTATTTCCTAACTCTGCAAAAGGTGCAGCCGAATCTGGTTTTTGTTCCAGTGTGCTTGGAATTCCAAGTATTTGTAGTATGGGACCTGAAGGCGAATTCTTACACTCAAACAAGGAGTATATGAATATTGCTTCCCTTATTCCTCGTTGTCAAATTGTTGTTCTAACAGCTATTCAAGCAGTAGAATCTTTTGGTTAATCACTTTATCACACGGAGTTCAATATGAAGATAGCTCGTAATTTACTTTTCTCAATTTTATGTGTTTCCATGTTATCAATCGGGGTACCTAGTGTAGCAAAGGCTGCGTATCCAGACCGACCAATCAATATTATTATTCCATTTGGCCCAGGGGGAGCTGTTGATATAGCGGCTCGTATTTTAGCAGAACATTTTCAAACTAAGTATGACATAACTTTAAATGTTGTATGTAAAGCGGGCGGAGCTGGAGCACCCGCAATGCTTGATGTAGCAAAAGCTCGTCCAGATGGATATACCTATGGTTTTCCTGCTTTAGCTACTTTTTCCGCAACACCACAAATAAAAAAAACTGGATACAACTTAGAAAGTTTTAAATCTGTTGCTCAAATTACCAACATGTGGCTTAGTATTTCAGTGAGCGCAGATTCAGGTATTACCTCAGTTAAACAACTTATTGAGATGGCAAAAAAAGAACCAGGGAAGTATAATTTTGCTACCCACGGTGCACTTTCAACACAACGTATTTTTATGGGTAACATCCTTCAAGCATATCCAGGCATAAACTTTCCTCACATTGCCTTTACAAGTGGGCATGATGTTTCCACATCGCTTTTAGCTGGCAAGCACATTACAGCGGGTTTTGGTGTTACTACAAACCAAAAGCCTTATGTACTTTCAGGGGATTTCACTATGATTGGTGTAAGTAGTCCCGAGCGTTTACCAGAATTCCCTGATGTACCAACATTTGTTGAACAATTTGGAGAGGATAAAAAATATGTATTTGCTTCTTCTCATGGATTAATCGCTCCTCGCCGTACCCCTGATGCCAATATTGCAATTATGTCTAATCTACTCAAAGAGGCGTTAGCTGACCCTAGTGTACAAGAAAAATTCACCAAAGCTGGACTTTCTACAGACTATTTGCCAACTGAAGAATTTCAAACTGTAATGAATGACATGTGGGTATATATTGGTAACTCACTTGATGAACTAGGTTTAAATTAATTCATGAGTAATGCAGAAGAGGATGTATTTCTCTTCTGCATTCTTTACACCTCACATTTTATAATGTTTCGTATATTATTATGAAAGGATGATTATGATAAAATTATTATTTGTATTGTTATTTTTATTAATAAATGTTGGGCACCTGCCTACCGCACATGCATCTCAAATGAAACTCACTACAGCATGGCTCGGCGAACATGAAACATTTATTGTTTGGTATGCAAAAAAGAATGGTTGGGACAAAGAATTTAACCTTGATTTAGAAATACTAGAATTTAATTCTGGCAAAGAGATTATTGAAGGTAAGAGAGCTTATAAATGGAAAATAGCAGGACTTGGTGCGGTTCCAGCATTACTCAGTACTCTCAGTAATGAAGTAGAAATTATTGCTATTGCAAATGATGAGTCAGCTTCTAATATTATTTATGCACCAACCAATAGTAAAGTATTCCAAGCTAAAGGCTATAATCCTGCGTACCCAGACATATTTGGTTCTCCTAAAACCTTAGACAAGGCACTTATCCTTACCACAAAAGGAACATCTGCACATTACATGCTTACTTCATGGCTTCAAAGCCTTGGCTTGACAAGCGAAAATGTGAAAATTCAATTTATGACTCCAAGAGCCATAATAGGTGCTATGAAAAATAATTATGGTGACATATATAGCGTATGGTCTCCATATACATTTATGACGGAAGATTTAGGCTTAAAACCAGTAGCTTTTTCAAAAGATATTTCAATTTCACAACCTATTGTGCTTGTAGCAGATGCTAAATTCGCGAAACAAAACCCGCAAAAAATACAGAACTTTCTAAAGCTTTACATAAAAGGCATTGAAATGATTAGAAATACCACGCCCGACAAGTTAGCAGTAAAATATATTCAATTTTACGAAGAATGGACTGGAGTAACACTTACGACTGAAGAAGCTATGCTTGATATTCGAAACCATCCTGTATTTACCCTTGAAGAACAAATCAAAATATTTAGTCAAGAAGCAGGTAAAAGTACAATTCATAAATGGCTTATGAATATTGTTGAATATTATGACATAAATGGTGACTTATCCGCAGAAGAAAAAACTCGTTTATTAGCTCTTGATAATCTAAATGATGAATACTTAAACTCTATCCAATAAATGAGAACATTATGAATATTGAAGATTATAAAAAGCGTATTGATGCATTATTAGATCCTTGTGAAGACGAAATGTTTGCTTTGCTTGAAGACTTTGTTAATATGGATACGTTCTCATTTGATGCCGATGATGTGAATAAACTCGGTCAAAAAATTACTAACTGGCTTAAAGACGCTCATTTTTACACATCGCAACTATCTAAAGTCGGTATTCCAGAAAATGAAACATGGCTTCATGGCCTAGGTGATGTGTTTATGGCAAAATCGCATAAAACAAGCGAGCCTGGTATTGGGTTTATTGCTCATATGGACACTGTTTTTCCTCGTGGTACAGCAAAAGCAAGACCTTTTTATCTGGACAAAGTAAACGATATTGCTACAGGTCCTGGTGTTGCGGATATGAAAGCAGGTATTATAGCAAACATGTTTGCAGCAAGAGCCTTAAAACAAGCAAATATTATGCCTTGTCCAATGACCTTAATGTTTTCTCCTGATGAAGAACTTGGTTCACCGACGGCCTCTAAACAATTAGCCATTCATCTAAAAGGTGCTCGTGCTATTATGTGTGCTGAACCTGGTGGTGTTGGGGGATTTGTCACCTTATCACGCAAAGGCTCTGGACATATCCACCTACAAGTACAAGGTGTTTCTGCCCATGCAGGAAGAAATTATAGCGATGGATCTTCCGCAATTATAGAATTAGCACATAAAACACTGATGATTAATGAACTTCTTGATCTTTCAAAAAGTAAAACTGTCAATACTGGATTGATTTCTGGCGGTACTTCTGCAAATTCCATTTCACCTTGGGCAGAATCTCGCATACATCTTACGTACCAAACCCTTGCCGAAGGTAAAGAGCTTGTTAGAAAAATACAAGAAATTACAGACCAAGTATTTGTGAAAGGAACAGTTTCAAGCATGAGCGGTGGCTTAAGACTGTATCCCTTGGAAAGAACCGAAAATGGTGATAAATTATTTGATATTGCACACGAAGTTGCCGCTAGACTTGGAATAGAGCTAAAAGGGCAACACTATGAAAGTGCTGCTGAGTCAGGTTTTTGTTCTTCTGATTTAGGCATCCCAACTCTTTGCTGTATGGGACCAGAAGGCGATCATATCCATACGAGCAAAGAATTCATGCTTCCTTCCACCTTACTACAACGGACTAAATTTATAGCTCTTACCGCATTACAATCGGCAATGTATTTCAATAAAAAATAATAAACTTTTAAACTTATATGAACGCCTTCACTGCAATATTTTAGATATCATGAATTATCATACTCAAAATGATTATTGAGGCTATTATCAATATATTACAGTGAACTGTTTGTTGTATGAAACTGGATGCTGACACCACAGAGTTGCGCTTGAGGCTGTGATGTACTTCATGCCTAAAAAAAAATAACCTTTGAAAAACCTAGCCTATACATATTTTACTTGACGAACCCCCAAAAATCTGACAAATACAAGACTCGCGTGGGGGTATAGCTCAGTTGGGAGAGCGCTTGACTGGCAGTCAAGAGGTCGTGGGTTCAATTCCCTCTACCTCCACCAAAAAACTTTGATTCATCTTTTTTATCATAAGCCTTTTATTTTGCATTCTTCTTTGTTACATAACCAAAATATAAAAGTTTGCTTTGAATCTTGTTTTATACCAACTCTACAATACTATACCTCAAAAAAATCAATGAAAATTAAAATATTCTGTACATATTTTCAAGCATTTCCTATTTTTAAATCTGAAATTATTGAACCTATTCAAGCTGGTAGTGAAAATTCAAAGTTTGATTTGGGTATTTTAAAAGATAATACAGGGGAAAATATTTCTCATAGAAATTTTAATTATGGGGAATTGACTGTATTATATTGGGTATGGAAAAATTATCTTAAAACTTTTCCTGATGATGGGTATATTGGATTTTGTCATTATCGCCGATTTATGAATTTAGACAAAAAGCCAGTTTTTAAAACATTCAATTGTATTGAACAAAAAAAGTTTATTAACTTTTTTAAAAAATCCACACAGATTAAAACTGATATTTCAGCGTATGATATTATATTGCCCATGCGTCATAAAATGAAAAAAAGCCTTAAAGAAATGTATATAGAGCAACACTCTACACCAGAAGAACTTGAACTTTTTAAAAATATCCTCTGTGATAAATATCCACAATATATCCCCTACATTGCTCCTGCGCTCAATCGTAAAGCAGGTTATCATTGCCTTACATTTCTTATGCGTAAGAACTTGTTGGAAGATTTTTGTGAATGGTCCTTTGATTTACTTTTTGAGACTGAAAAACGTAGTGATTGGACAACGTATACATCCTATGAAAAAAGACGCACTCCAGCGTATCTACTAGAACGTTTTTTTAATGTGTGGATTGATTATCAAGTTGGAGAAAAGGGAATAAAAGTACTTCACCGTAAAGGAATAAAGATCATAGCTGACTTTACTATCAAACAAAAAATTATAAGAAATCTTCTTTTTTTAATACCGAGTAGTAAAATGAGAAAAAGATTCAGACATAAATATCAGCTACAGTATTAAATTATTGTATAATCAAAACAATAATAAGTACATTAAAAGCACAAGTCTTTATAATCTAAACAGTGATTATGAAAACTTGTGCTTTAATCTTATCATCTATCTAAACTTGGTCATAACCAAAGAGAGGCGGTAGTAAGCCTTAAGGCGTCGTCAGCGACGAGAACGAGTGTCACACCCTTTGCACACGATTACCCTTGTCCGTAAAACCACCCACCGCAGACCACCTCCTCCCCAAAGCCCTCACACTAAATCTCAAAAATTCAAATGAATTTTATTTTACAATGATACGATAATGCGTTAACTTTGAACTTCATGGGAGGCGCTATGTTTCATATTGTTTTTTCTGGTGATGAGAACTATCTAAAATACACCGCCGTGTGTATTACAAGTATTGTTAGAAACACCGATACGTCTAAAGTCTTTGCCGATTTTCTTACTCCTATTGAGGGCGCAACCGATAACATCGCAAGCTCCCAAACCGATACTTTTGCCACTGCAAGCGATATTCTCGCAGACTCGCAAAAGATGAGCACAATAAATTCCCTACACGATAGCCTCCAAAATTCCCACACCCCCACAAATCCCAAGGAAGAATACATCTTCCATATACTCACCGATTATATTTCAGAAAATATACAAGAAAAATTTGCTACATTAGCAAGCGAATTAAACGCTCTTTTCCCGACCCAAATAATAACACACATCGTTAATGGTGATGATTTTATAGGTCAACCCCCATGGCGAAATAGTTATCTTGCCTATTATCGCATAAAAATGGGGAAAGTTCTTTCTACTGACATTGAAGAAGCCCTCTATCTAGACGGGGATACTCTTGTTAATTGTGATATTCGTGAACTCTTTGCCGTTGATTTGAAAAATACTATCTGCGCCGTAGCCGCCAATGTATGCCCCATGGTATACAATCTAGACGCTCGCTTCGATGACACAAAATTCCCTTTCAAACACGGCAGATACTATTTCAACTCAGGCGTTATGCTCATGAATCTCAAGGAATGGAGAGCGCAAGATATAGAAAGCAAAACCTTCCAGTTTTTGCATAAATACATCACTCGTGCCCCCGACCAAGACGCCCTTAATGCCGTTATCTACCAAAACCTTACTCAATTGCCCTATAAATGGAATATGATGATTCATAATTCCTATCCGCCCGAGAGCACCATAAATATAGATGAATCGCCAAACTACAATAATCAACACACAAAACAAGATTACCTTGCTGGCGTCGCATCACCCAAAATTATTCACTACGCCATGAAACCATGGAACGGGAAAGGCCTCGGCATCACCGCAGCCTATAAACCCTACTATTTTCCTAACTTCGACCTCTGGTGGGATATGGCAAAAAACACCCCCGTCTTCCATACAGAACTAGAAGCCGTCAAAGAAAGCCCAAGGTACAAAAAGAAAGTTCAAGAAGAAGATGCCCTCGAAAAAATATTTTCCTCAAGCTCCTTCTCACTCGCTCGCTCTTGGTTTAAATTCAAACGTGAATCAAGGCCCTTGATGAGAAAAATAGAAGCACCGTTCAAAAAAATACGCAATAAAATACGAGCAAAAAAACTCAAACAATCATAAGGTGCTAAAAAATATGACTATCTCACCTAACAATATCGCATGTATTAATGGCGAACAGTGGGCAGAACGATTAACGCAACTACCCAGAATAGGCACAAACGATGTCACTGCTTTCTATGAACACCGCATAGGCGCTATCTGCAAAGACACCCGCTATCTACTCGTACCACTCGACGATCATCTCGTACACAGAGGCGACGGCATCTTTGAATCCCTCACCCTAGCCCAAGGAAAAATCCTAGAGCTCGATGCCCACATGGAACGCCTACAACGCTCCGCCGAAACACTCAAAATCACACCGCCCATGCCATGGCAAGATATGCGACAAGTTCTCATAGAAGTAGCCAAAGCAGGCAACGCCCCCCTCGGCTCTCTGAAAGTTCTCATGGGCAGAGGTGAAGGCGGAATGGGCATAAGTCCAAAAGAATGCCCACAAGCCAGCTTCTACTGCGTAGCAAGCAAATCAAGCCCCATTCCACCAAGCTTTTGGGAAAAAGGCCTCACCGCCTGCCGAAGCAAAATCCCCGCAAAACACGCATACATGGCACAAATTAAATCCACAAACTACCTACCAAACGTCTTTATGGCGCAAGAAGCCGAAGAACAAAATGTCAACGTGAGCCTCTCCTTCGACCTCGACGGGCATCTCGCAGAAGCCGCCATAGCAAACGTTGCACTCATCGACTCAAATGGCGTCTTCGTTCTCCCACACTTCAAACACGCACTACCAGGAACAACCGCACTACTTGCAAAATCCCTCGCTGAAACCTTCCTCAAAGTCGAAACAAAAAACATCACAGAACAAGAACTACTACAAGCAAAAGAACTCTTCATTCTAGGCACAGGCCCCGAATGCGCCGCCATAACACACTATCAAGGCAGTCCCATCGCTGACGGGAAAGTAGGCCCAATAGCTAAAAAACTCAAAACACTCATACACAACGACCTCATCGCCAACGGCACAGTATTTATGGATATATAGTTTTTATTTAGGATAAGAGTTTATATTTTTTTGTGGGGGAAACCCCATTTTTTGAAAAAATGAGGTCTCCCCCACACCCCCTTCCTGAAAAACAATTAATAATTTATTAAAGAAAAGAGTCTTATACCCAGTAATACTTTTTCAAACGTAGTTTGAAAAAGATACGGGGGGGGTCAAGGGGGCATCATGCCTCTTTGAAAAAAAGAAAAAGAAAAGAAAAAACCTTCGAACCAATAATACATTTTCAAACGTAGTTTGAAAAAGATACGGGGGGTCAAGGGGGCATCATGCCCCTTTGAAAAAAAGAAAAAGGAAAAGAAAAAACCTTCGACCCAATAATACTTTTTCAAACGCAGTTTGGAAAAGATACGGGGGGTTCGGGGGCATCATGCCCCCGAAAAAAGAAAAGAAAAAAAAAGAAAAAGAGAAGATATACTAATGGAAAAACTTGTTACTATAATTACAGCGACATATAATCTTATTTCGTCTGGTCGAAAAGAGTATATTGCACAGTGCTTTGATTCTATTCATGGTCAAACGTATACGGCTATTGAGCATCTTGTTATTGATGGTGCGTCTACTGATGGGACGCTTGAGCTTCTTGCGCCATATGAGGAGCGGGGGCTTATCACTCTTATTTCTGAGCCTGACACTGGGATTTATAATGCGTATAATAAGGGCATTGCAAAAGCGAAGGGTGATTATATTGCCTTTATGAACTCCGATGACTTTTATGCTAGGAATGATGCAATTGCGCTTTGCGCCGCAGCTCTTAAGGATTCGAATGCCCTTTATGCTTTTGCTTCCAATTATATTTTGAAGGACGAGGACAGAAAGAAAAAAACCTATCACCCGAATCTTTATCGTGGTGTGAGAAGTATGCCTATTAACCACGAAAGTATGCTGCTCAAAAAAGAATATTTTGAAAGATACGGGCAATACAACGAAGATTACGCTATTGTGGCGGATTTTGATTCTTATCTTAAAGCCTTCCTTGATAATGCCACCGCTGTCCAAATCCCCGAAGTTATTACCGCTTTCAGACACGGCGGTATTTCTACTAGCGATACGCAACGGGTTAGTAGCGAACTTGCGCAAGCTCTCTATTCCAACTACCACAGCATTACAAACTGTAGCCTTGAACACTGCAAAGATATTATAAAGAAACAGTACTTCCCTACCGCCGAACTAAAACAAATTCTACAGCATGCTAACGTGAAAAATAAATTCCCGTACCTTTGGTACAATTATAAGTATATGCTGAAGAGTATGTTTAAGTAAGGGTTTTGTTTGGGGGGGTATTGTGTCACTAGCGTGACGGGCTAATACTTAAGGGAGCGTCGCCCCCTTATGAACCCCGATTACGAGGGGTGTCACCCCTCGAGCTCCTGACCAAAGGGGAAGCAGTAGGGTGGGCAAGCCCCCCCTAGGCTCTCCCCCTCTGGACACCCGAGCCATCACCCCCTAAGAATCGCTCTACCTTGCCCGTGCAGAGCTTACGCTCTTTCGTGCTTGCGAGTCTCGCTCGCCAACAAGGCTTTCTTGTTGGCGCAATTGTTTTGCTCTCATTTTTTAATGAAAGTTTACGGCTTCACTCTCGCCGCTTTGCTTGCTCGGGTGGCGCTACTCACTGCTTGGCAAAGGATTTTGTGGTGTGCCGTCCGGCACTGTAAGTTTTTTTGGGGCTATAAACGGCGGTGTTAATTCTACGGGCTACGTTCACGGTGGCGCTAAATTGCTTTTGTTGAGGTTGTGATGGACTGCGCCGAGCGGTTTTAGTAGTTAACGCGTTTGTGTACGAAGGTTGTTACGGACTGCGCCGAGCGGTTTTAGTAGTTAATGCGTTTGTGTACGAAGGTTGTTACGGACTGCGCCGAGCGGTTTTAGTAGTTAATGCGTTTGTGTACGAAGGTTGTGATGGACTGCGCCGAGCGGTTTCAAGCGTTAACTTTCCTGTGTACGAAGATAAAAAAGCCGCGCAGCGCGAGCGCCTGACCCACGTGTCAG
>CAMQVJ010000068.1 GCA_947038175.1 uncultured Desulfovibrio sp. | reverse complement strand
TGCAACCTTGCCAAGGTTGAAGTCGCGGGTTCAAATCCCGTCTCCCGCTCCAAAAAATTTGATAGCCCCTTTAGAGGGGCTTTTTTTATGCCTAAATTGGGATTAGTGTAAAGGTTGTTTATTTTTTTATGGTGTCACTGCGTGACGGGCTAAGATTACGAGGGGTGTCACCCCTCGAGCTCCTGACCAAAGGGGAAGCAGTAGGGGGATAAATCTGCTTTTGCCTGAGCCTTCGGCTCTTCGGGCTTACGCCCTTTTCGGCACTAGCTTACTCTGCCTAAAGCTCGTGCCTCGCTAAGGCAGGCCAAACCTAGCAGAATCCCCCTCTGGACACCCGAGCCATCACCCCCTAAGAATCGCTCTACCTTGCCCGTGCAGAGCTTACGCTCTTTCGGGCTTGCGAGTCTCGCTCGCATACAAAGCTTTCTTGTTGGCGTAATTGTTTTGCTCCCATTTTTTAATGCAGGTTTACGGCTTCACTCTCGCCGCTTTGCTTACTCGGGTGGCGCTACTCATTGCTTGGCTAAGGCTTTTGTGGTGTGCCGTCCGGCACTGGTGGTTTTTGGGAAAAGCCCAAAAGCCCAAAAGCCCAAAAGCCCAAAAGCCCAAAAGCCCAAAAGCCCAAAAAAAGGCAGAAAGCATGAAGGTAGTAATAAAACAATTTTTAATTAAAGCCTTTCCTCACGGCGTGGCGTATGCCACCCCCGAAAGCCATCGCCAAGCACGGAAGCCTTTGGCAAGCCCCCAAAATATCGCAGTCCTAAACCTCAAAGAAAAAGCCCAAGAAAAGGCAGAAAACATAAAGGTAGTAACAAAAAAGCCCCCAACTCCAAAAACAATATCCTTCATACTCCTCAAAATATCTCGCCAATTAAAGCAATAAAGCAAGAAGGCCTTTGTTAATCACATAGGCTTTCTTGCTTTATAATATGGTGGATGCCAACTAAAAATCTACGCACTTAAGGCATAAAAATACGTTTTGTTAGCGTTTTTTTGCAGGTTCTGTGTGGGTGTTTCCAAGTTCTATAATAAGGCTTCGTAGGAGATCATTCTGGCGGGAAAAAGTATTGTTAACACGGGCGGCTTCTTCCATGTGAACGGATATACTAGAGGCAACTTCGTTAACTTCTACTATGGTGTTTGCAATGTCTTCCGTGCTTACGGATTGTTTTTCTGATGCTGTGGATATTGCGCTTACTTGAGCTGCGGAGGTATCGGCCATAGCAAGAATTTCAGCAAGGGATTCTCCGCATTCACTAGCAAGTGTTGTTGCTTGTTCCACGTCTTGCACGGTGACTTCTGCTTGTTTTGTGCTGTTAGCTACACTTACTTGGATAGAATTTATGGCATTGGCAACACCTGTTGTGGAGGCCATAGTTTTTTCAGCAAGTTTTCGCACTTCATCAGCAACGACTGCGAAGCCTCGGCCTGCCTCACCTGCTCGAGCGGCTTCGATGGCAGCATTGAGGGCTAGTAGGTTGGTTTGGTCGGCAATATCAGAAATAACGGTCATGATAGAGCTTACATTATGTGCATGCCCTAAGAGGTCCTTAATATCTGTTTTCATTGTATTAGAATTTTCATAGACAGAATGGATGGAGTCAATAAGTCTATTGACAACCAATTCGCCATTCATTGCTTTTTGCTTTGTTTGGTTTGAAATATCAGCAGCAAGGCTTGTGCTTTGGCTTACTTCCGCGGCGGTTGAATTTAAGGCGTTCATAGTTTCTTCTAGTGTGGAAGAAATTCTGTGCATATGATCAGTGTCGCTTTGAACGTATTCTAAGACACTTCTTGCTTCTTGGGCGACAATGCTTGCTTCGTTTGCGACCTTATCTGCCTCAATGATTTGTTTATCAACTTGCTGTAGCTTTTGGTATAAATTACTTACTAATGTGTTGAGAGTTGTTCGTAAAATACCGATTTCATCATCTCGTGGTACTTCAATTTGCTCTTTGAGATTTCCCTGTGCGATATTTCCAGCAAATTGGGTTGTATCTCCAAGGGGGATGATTATCCGATTACGCACGATGATATAGCAAGCAATGCCTGCAATAAAAGAAAGAATCATACATACGGCTATTGCTGTTAAATTTAAGAGTAGCATCTCACGTGTATGGTCAATGTTTTCTTTTGTTCGTGATTTCAATAGTTCTTCAAATGTATTCAGAGGGATGGCAATTTTTGCTGACTCAGCACGATAGAGAGGGCCAAAAACAAGTTCCATACCCACTGCATGAAGGGGTGTTCCTGTAATGGTATATTGTCCCTTGCTATCTTTGAATAGGCCATCAATGGCGTTCATAGCTTCTTCTTCATAGAGCATAGTTTTCGTTGATAAGCTACTTGCTTGCATAAGAAGAGCGTATTCTTCAGAAGTCACGCCGTGGGCTTCTAAGAGTGTAATGAGGGGGATTTTTTCATTGGGTGCAACTAAAGAATCTTCGGGCCGTTCTTGTGTGCCTGCACGTATGGCTGCGATGGTATTATATCTATCTTTAAATACGCTGTCACCGGTTGCGGCATAAAGGCGAGCGGTTTTTGACATTTCTCTGGTGCTTGCACGACATTCATCTGCAAGATCGAGAAGTAATTGAGTCTCTTGGCTAACTTCTTCCACGTGGGTAAACATATTTACTGCAAAGCACAATAAACAGAGCGTTACGCTCATGAGCGACATCGTCACTAAATTACAAATGAATACACTTGTACGAATTTTCATAGAAACTCCTAAGCCTCTCGTATACTAAAATCGAAAGAAGAATGGTATAATAATACATTTGAAGAATCCAAGAAATAGAAATAAGAAAGTATTATTAATCTAAATGTTATTGTTTGGAAGCGTACTCTGCTCTTTGGTAAAAGTAGGTATCTTGACTTTTTCTAGCCGAGATACCTACTTTAGCTCATTATCATCTATTAAAAGAGAATCTTGCAGTTTTATTATTTATTTTTTCTGTCTCAATTCTATGATGAGGCCTTGTAAGATAGAATTTTGCTGAGAAAGTGAGTTGGTAACCTGCGCTGCTTCGCTCATACGTTCTGTCGTTGCAGAGGCAATATTATTCACTTGAATAATAGCTTTTGCAATTTCCTCTGTGGTTGCTGATTGTTCTTCTGATGCGGTGGCGATGGCTCGCACTTGGTCCGCAGAACTATCTGCCATGGCAACGATTTCCTTCAGGGAAGCGCCGCATTCACTTGCAAGCGTAGTAGCTCGCTCCACGTCTTGCACGGTGATTTCAACCTGTTTTGTGCTATTAGTGACACTTGTTTGGATCGCATTAATAGCATTCGCAACACCTGTTGTGGAGGCCATGGTTTTTTCAGCAAGTTTCCGAACTTCATCTGCAACAACAGCAAAGCCTCGTCCTGCATCACCTGCACGAGCGGCTTCAATGGCGGCATTGAGAGCAAGCAAGTTTGTTTGGTCAGCAATATCAGAAATAACATTCATGATGGAGCTCACATTTTGTGCATGCTCTAAAAGTGCCTTGATGTCATTTTTCATGGTGTTAGAACTTTCATAAACGGAGCTGATGGAGTCAATAAGTTTATTAACAACGAGCTCGCCGTTATTTGCCTTATGCTTCGTTTGATTAGAAATGTCAGCAGCAAAGCTTGCACTTTGCGCAACTTCCACCACTGTAGCGTTCATTTCATCCATTGCAGTGACGGTTTCTGTAATACTTTGTGCTTGTGTGTCTGCGCCTATGGCAGAAATCGAAATATTCTCTTCTAGCTTGAGAGTTATTTCAGATAAAGAGCCGATAGTATCTTCTAATTTTAAAGAAATAGCATTCATATGGTCAGCATTTTTCTGAACATCGGCGAGAGCAGAGTTTGCGCTTTCTGTCGCCATAGTTGCTTCTTTTGCTGTATTATTGGCTTCAATGGTTTTTTGCTCAACTTGTTCTAATTTTTCACGTAAATTACTAACAAGTGTGTTGAGTGTTGCGCGCAAAATACCAATTTCATCAGGTCTTAATATTTGAATTTGGTTTTCTAAATCACCGTTTGCAATATGTTCAGCGAACTGCGTGGTGTCCTCGAGAGGAACAACAACACGATTACGAACAATAATATAAGATGCAATAGCGACAATAAGAGATATACCCATGCAAATCGCCACTAAAATAAACTTCACATTGAGTGCCGCTTGTTTTTCTTTAACAAGGCCTTCGGTTCTGGCATCTAATTTTTGAGCAAAATCATCAAGGGGTACCATGATTTTTGCTGCTTCACCCCGATACAAAGCACCGAAAACAAGGTCTATTGCTACTATGGAATCAGGAGAATTCGTGATAGTATATGCACCCGTGTCATCTTTGTACTTTCCTTCGACAGCGCCCATGGACTCAGTTTCGAGTGTGATGAGTGTGTTTGATAAATTATTTGCTTGTTCAACTAATGCATATTCTTCGCTTGATACACCATAAATTTTCAAAAGTTCAAGCAGAGCTATTTTTTCATTAGGTGCAACTTTAGCGTCGCTTGGGCGTGCTTTTGAACCACCACGCACAGCGACAATATTATTATATTGCTCTTTAAACGATTTATTGCTCGTTGTTGCATAAAGGCGAACATTTTCAGTTAAATTTTTGGAGCTTGCCCGTAATTCATCCGCTAAGCCCAAAAGTACTTTGTTTCCTTCTCGGATGTCCTGGATTTGGTTAAAGGTATTGTTTGCGAGTAATAAGAGAACGATAGTAAGGGCAATCATAAACATTGCCAGTAGATTACATAGAAATACACCTGTACGAATTTTCATAGCAGCTCCTGAATTTTTAATGTACTCAAACTTCAAACACGTAATACACAAAACAATACCCAGAAAAATATGAGATGGAGACGTGAATATATTCTTCACGATATTGATATTAAACTATTCGGACACAATTGAAACCTTAATAGGGCATAAAGAAATATATTGTGCTTTATATGTTTCCCGTCTTTCACGCCTAGAATTCTTTGCCTGTCTGTTCACTTCCTTCTTTAGAGTTATCTACCTTGAAAGAGGGGGGATTTTGCCAAGACCATAACATCGATACGAGAAACCCCCGCGTTTCTAAGGGCAAGGCTTGCTTCTTTTAGGGTTGAGTTTGTTGTTGCTATATCATCAATGAGAAGTACGTGTTTTTCCTTCATATCCTTTGAAAGAAAGGTGTCCTTGAGGTTTTTTATTCTTTCTTTGGCCGATAAAATACTTTGCGGTGTCGTGAATCTTGTTTTGATGAGAGAATGGCAATCAAGGGGAATTTTTATTTGTGTTATTTGTAGTTTTGAAAAAAGAGTATGGAGTTCTTGAGTAAAAAACTTTGAAAGTTCAATGCATTGATTATATCCACGATGTTTTAAGCGCTTTGTATGCAGTGGCATAGGGATAATGTAATCGGGGTATTTTATAGGGGAATTATCTTCTACTGATTGATAGTGTAAGTGGATAAGCCAAAAATATGCAAGCAACTTTCCTAAAAACCGAAGGCTTGTATTACTGTTATGGAACTTGGCATTAAGCAAGAGCTCCCTTAATGCGTCCTGATACGTGCCTAGAAAAAGAAAGTTATCCCATTCTGGTTTTGATTGAATGCACTTTGCACATAAAACAGGGGACATTTGAGAATCTGTGAAAAGCTCCCCGCAAAGAGGGCAAAACCCTTTGTCTCTGATAACAATTTCTTTTGCGCAATCAGGGCACAAATTATTCTGTATATACTGTATAGCGTCGTCAATGAGCTGTGACAAAATAATCTGGGTATTTGTTTTCAGAGTATCTGGGTCTAAGTTATTTATTTCTAGGTTATTTGTTTCTGGGCTATTTTTTTGTTGAGGGGGTTCTTTATACTTTGAAAAGTGTTGGTCAGAAGAATGGGCATGCATAGTACGTGTATGATCATGTGGGTGAAAAGGTATATGGCAATGCACACAGCGCCTTTCTTGAAAAATATTCCTTAGCTGTGTACTTACTTCATATATAAGAGAAGCCCATGCCATCTGCTACGGCTTATACTTTTGTGTGTAATCTACTATGCTTGCACAAGCATCTGCGTTTTGTGCTAAATCACTCTCTTTATCAACCCCATAAATACAAAGCGGATCAAGGCAACGATAACCAAGCGCATCAAGTGCGTACTTAAACGTAAGGCTCGCACCCTCAAAAAGTTTATCGCCTTGCTCACGTGCCCCAAGAAGGATAATCCCGCAATTTCGATTCTTTCCAGGTCGTGCCTCCCTAGGCATATGAAACCATGCCTGGGCTCGGTCCAAAAAAGCCTTGAGCTGAGAAGGCACACTATAAAAATAAATAGGGCTAACAAAAAAAGTTGTTTCAGCATCAAAAAGTGTTTGAAAGAAAAATTCAGAATTATCCTCACGAGCATTGGATATAACGCATTTACCCACATTAGTATTGCAATAACCACAAGATCTACAGCCTAAAATGTTTTGCTGGGCTATATGGTGAATTTCGCCAGAACCTAAAGTGTCTACTATAATGCGTGAAGCAAAATCACAATTTCCACCCTTACGAGTGCTTCCAGAAAAAATACAATTTTTCATATCCAGTCCTTATATTTTGTCATTTTGTTTTTATATATATTTTATATATATTTTTCTTTCTTTTATTCTTTTTTTTTCTTTTTTTTTCTTGGGGCATGATGCCCCAAACCCCCATATTATGCTCTATTATATGTGTTTATTGTGTTTTTACAAGAATAAGGGGAATAGAGAGCAGGGAAGGGAATTTAATTTTTTGCGTTTATGAGGCTCGAGTAAATACGCAAATAGAGGGTGGGGAAGGGGAGAAAAGTTACTGTTTTTAAAAAAGTTCTCTTTCCCCCCAAAGACAATTTTAAAGCACAGCCTAGTTCACAAATGGGTTGAGGCGCATTTCATCTCCAATGGAAGTTTCTAGCCCATGCCCACAAAATGCTTTTGTTTCAGGGGGAAGGGTATAGAGCTGTTCACGTATGCTTTTTGCTAAAAGATCAAAATCCCCAGCGCCTAAATCTGTGCGTCCAATTGAGCGATAAAAAAGCACGTCACCTGTGAAAACAGCCTGCTCGGCAGGAACATAATAGGCAAGAGAACCTGGAGAATGTCCTGGAACATGAAGAGCCGTGCATTGTATAGACCCAAAATCATATTTTCCAGCCTCAAGAGCCTGCGCTTTAAATTCAGCGACAGGTGGCAAACCATATTTTTTTGCAGAGGACATCAGGGCTTCAGCAATATCCATATCGCCTTGTCCTGCAAAGACAGGCAAGCCTGTTTCTTTTCTAAGGGCAGCACAACCATAAACGTGGTCAAAATGCATATGGGTCAACAATATGGATTGAAGTTTTACCCCAAGTTCTTTGAGTTTATCCATAACAAAACGGGTGTCCTCGGCAGGGTCTATAATGATAGCGTCCTTATTATTATGGTAAATATGACAGTTAACATCAAGTGGGCCAGTGGGGTAAGTCAGAATAGGCATAAAAACTCCAAAATATTTTATAAATGAGGGGCTAAAACAGATAAAATGGATAGACGGACAGCGTTCTAAAAAGAAGCATTGTCTGTGATAATAGTGTATCAAAAAAAAATAGAATTGTACACGGAAGCAATGCCCTAAAATAGAATGAGGTGGAACTTTTAAACTCCTACGCATCGCCAGGGGAAATCAAGAAAAAAAGAAAAAGATTATTTATGAATATTTTTAAGTATATCTGCAAAAAGAATGCCTTGCGTCTCTCTTATTGTCTGCCTAATAGGGCGAGAATGAAAAGCTTTTGTTGACAGAAAAGGCCAAAAAATGCTACATATGTATAACATTAAGCGTGTATTTTTATGGTATGGATTTTAGAGGTTTAGAACATAGTATAAAAGATCCCAAAGCACGTTGATGAAAATATTTTGTAAAACAGCGCCATATTCTGTGTAGATATAAATTTTATTTTTGTATCTCGGTGAGAATTGCGTGGAGGTTACCATGAGTCAGGTTGATGCAAATATGAGCCGTATGGAAAAAGTATCTTTGAAGCTTGATAACGGCGAACAGTTGGACTTTAATGGTCGACTTTTTTCAGAATCTTCATGGTATGATGAAGACGAAGCCTCTATCACAAGCCAAAAACTTTATGTGACAGACACCCATGAACAAGTGTATTCTGTTATTTCTGGTTCAGAAAGTAAACGTGAACGCAGAGCGTATCACATTGCTACTCATGGCGATTCTTGCACAGTGAATAATGGTTCTACTGAAATGACATTACCTTTTGACATGCTTATGTTAGCTGTGCGGTCACTTTGTCGTTTAGATGATGATGCTACTCCAAGCCTTGAAACGGTGGAAGAAACACTCCGTGCGGCAAATTGTTAAGAGCTAAAACGAAGCTTTTAGTAAAACAGAGTAGTTGATATTTATCATTCTGTATTTCGAGGTGATTCGTAAGAGTCACCTTTTTTATATCAAAATCCCTTTTTATATCAAAATCGTATAAGGAAAATATATGTCTAAAAATTACAAGCTCTTGAAAGAAGAACATTTGAACGAAGTTAACGGCCTTGCAAGACTTTGGGAGCACACAAAAACAAAAGCTCAAATTTTGAGTATTTGCAATGATGATGAAAATAAAAGTTTTGGCGTGACCTTTCGCACACCCCCTAAAAATTCTACTGGGGTAGCTCATATTTTGGAGCATTCCGTTCTTTGTGGTTCTGAAAAGTATCCTGTTAAAGAGCCTTTTGTGGAGCTTCTAAAGAGTTCCTTGCAAACATTTCTCAACGCCATGACTTTTCCTGATAAGACTACCTATCCTGTTGCAAGTACGAATTTGCAAGATTTTTATAATTTAGTAGATGTTTATTTAGATGCGGTGTTTTTTCCTCGTATTGATGAAAGTGTTTTGTCCCAAGAGGGCTGGCATATTCATGCCGATGATGCGGATACCTCAAAATGGCATTTTAAAGGCGTTGTTTTTAATGAGATGAAGGGTGTGTATTCTTCCCCTGATTCTGTTTTGGCAGAAGAAACACAGCACGCTGTTTTTCCTGACCATTTGTACGGTCTTGATTCTGGTGGTAACCCTGAAGATATTTTAAATTTATCCTATAAAGAATTTAAAGATTTCCATAGCCGCTATTATCACCCTAGTAACGCTCGCTTTTTCTTTTGGGGTGATGATCCTGAGGACGCAAGACTTGAACGTTTATCAGAAGTATTAGATAAATTTGAAGCGATTACGGTTGATTCCTTCGTTGGATTACAAAAACCGTTAGATTACGAGCGCAAAATTGAAGCTGTATACGCTGCGCAAGAAGCAGACGACGCAGAAGATGATGACGATGCTTATGCAGAAATCGATGCCCTTATGCGTGCGGATAATACAGAAAGCGCAAATAATACTGACGAAAATGATGCAGATAAAAATGCCGCAGAAGACATCAATGACGATGATTTTGCTTATGTAAGTCCAGCCCAAAGCCAAGGCCCTAAAAACGCTCATGTAACTGTGAGCTGGCTTTTGTGTGAAGGAAAAGACGCAGAAGAAATCATGGTATTGGAAATGTTAGAGCATATATTAATTGGTCTTGCAGGTTCTCCTTTACGTAAGGCGCTTATGGATTCTGGTCTTGGTGAAGACGTGACAGGCTGCGGCTTGGAAACAGATTTGCGCCAAGCGTATTTTTCCATAGGTCTACGCTCTATTGCGCAGAATGATGGTGATAGGACAGAGCTTCTTATTATGGATACCCTCGCACGAATCACAGAAGAGGGTATTGATGATAAAACCATTCAAAGCTCACTTTCCATGATAGAATTTGTTTTACGAGAAAATAATACAGGCAGTTTCCCTCGTGGTCTTTCTGCTATGATTCAAAGCCTTTCCACATGGCTTTATGACGAAGATCCGTTTTTACCTTTGGCGTGGGAAAAACCTTTAGCGAATATAAAGAAGCGTTTAGCATCTGGTGAAAAAATATTTGAAAATGCGATCAAGAAGTGGTTTTTGGATAATATGCACCGTGTTTGCGTTGTGCTTTTGCCTGATGAAAATTTGGCAGAGCAACGTGAAGAACGTGAGGCTGCTCGATTATCTCAAATGATTGAAAATTTGAATGATAAAGAAAAAGAACAAATAGTACTTATTTCTAAGGAACTTACCGAAGCACAAGAACGGGAAGATAGCGAAGAAGCGTTAGCGACTATACCTACTTTGACTTTGAGTGATATCCCAAGGCATGGTAAAGAAAATCCTTTAGAGATTATACAAGCGCCTAGTTCTGCTAAAAATTCTGCTGTAGCTTCTGATGATTTGACTTTGTTGCATCATGAAGTAGACAGCACGGGTATTTTGTATACAAGAATTTTACTTCCTCTTGAAAATGTTACTCAAGAAGAATTTCCGCTTATTTCTTTGTATTGCCGTGCGCTTACAGAAATGGGAACGCAAAAACGAGATTTTGTTGATTTAGGTCTTGAAATTTCCGTGCAAACGGGCGGGCTTGATGTTTCTACAACGGTGCATACGTTGATTGATACGGATGAACCGCTTGTGTATCTTAAGATATACGCAAAGGCTGTGGAAGAAAAAATCCCTGCGCTTTGTGATTTGATGCGTGAAATTATAACGCAGCCTAATTTTGCCCATAAAGAACGTTTTTTACAAATGGCATGGGAAGATAAGGCACGTTATGAGCAGGGTATTGTTCCTGCTGGCCATAATCTTTTAGCTTCTTATCTTTCTGGTATGTTCAGTAAATCTGGGTATATTAGTGAAGCAATGGGCGGTGTGCCGTATTGGGACTTTATTCGTAAATTGCCTGAAATTGCGGACGCAAATTACGCAGAAATTGAATCAAAGCTTCTTGCTTTACATAAAAAAGTTATGTGTTTCCATAAGCCTATTGTGAGTTTGACAGGTAGTGCGCTCTTGCTTAAGAAGGGTGCATGCTTTGCCGATCTCGTTCGTGAATTGCCTGTGTATTCAGGTGAAAAGGCGAAACGTAATTATGAGCTTTGCGCTAAGGCGACTGGTCTTATTGTTCCTGCGCAAGTGAATTATGTTGGGCTTGGTGGTAGTTTGAAAGAAACGGGCTATATGTATCAAGGTTCTTCCCATGTTATCACACGCTTTATGCGTATGGGTTATTTGTGGGATAGAGTGCGTGTGCAGGGCGGAGCGTATGGCTGCTTTGTGCGTTACGCAAGAAGCACAGGTAATTTCCTTTTTGCTTCTTATCGTGACCCTAATGTGGAACGCAGCTTAGATATTTATAAGAACGCAGCAAATTATATTGGTAATTTATCTCTAACGAAAGAAGAACTCACAAAATCCATTGTGGGTGCTGTGGGTGATATTGATACCTATAATCTTCCTTCTGCTAAGGGAAATGCAGCGCTGTGGGAATATATGTCTGGATATACAAAAGAAATGCGTGCAAAAACTCGAGAAGAAGTTCTTGCCACTAGCCTTTCTGATTTCCATGACTTTGCCCCTTATTTACAAAAACTTATTGATAATGCGACACCTGTTGCCCTTGGAGGCCCTGCGGTTTCTGAATACGCAAGCACACACAAGTGGGAAACTATCAAACTATTATAGACTATAAAACTTAACCCAAAACTATCCCCCCTTACTTAAACATATGGGGTTTCCAAAGGGCATTATGCCCTTTGGTGGTGGGCTTGGGAGGTGAAACCTCCCAAAAAACAAACAATCTAAAATCCAAAAATCCAAAACACACAAACTGTTATTGATGAGGTTCAAAATGAGTATAATGAAGTCTCTTTGTGAAGAAGGCGCTGGTAAAACCCATGTTTTGCAGGGCAACATTGCATTTGCTGCTGGCTGTGTTCGTGCTGGCATTCATTGTGTTGAGGGCTATCCTGGTACGCCAAGTACGGAAGTCATCGATAAGGGCTTGAGTGCTGTGCAGGATAAGATTAAGGTTGGCTGGTCTGTGAATGAAGCGGTAGCGGCTGGCATGGGCGTTGGCGCAAGCTTTGCAGGCTCGGACTGTGTTGTGACTATGAAAATCCCTGGTTTGTTCCAAGCTGCTGATATTTTTACGAGTATTTCAAGCTATACAGCACAAAGGGGAGCGCTTGTTTTTTATATAGCGAGTGACTTTGTTCCTAATTCCACACAGCACCTTGTTGACCCTCGTTATTTGTATAAGAGCTGTTTTGTGCCTGTTTTTGAGCCACGTAATCACCAAGAAATGCATGAATCTTCACAGATTGCGGCGGATATAGCGCAGGAGTTTAATAGCCCTGTTGTTATTCATGCGAGTGGCCTTTTGTGCCATAGTGAAGGCTTGATTCGCTTAATGGATATCAAGGAGCGCCCTCGTGCGGAGGTTGCACCCCATAGAGAATTAAATTCTTTGCCTGCGAAAGCTCGTCTTTCTTATGACCAGCTTATGGATAATCGAGTCCCTGCTTTGCGAGAAATGGTAGAAAGTAGCCCGCTTAATTATGAAATAAAGGGCGCTGGCAAAAAGGGCGTTATTACGTATGGTTCGGGCGCTATGTATGTGGCGGACTATAAAGAAAAAATAGATAATGATATTAGTATATTGTCTTTGGCATTTACTAATCCTTTGCCACTTGAACGCATCCGTAAATTTGTAGATGAGATTCAAGCTAATGATGGTGAAGTTTTTGTTGTGGAAGACGGTTATCGTTTTGTGCAAGAATCCTGTTTAGCCGCTGGTATTGAAGTATCTGGTAAGGCTTACAATAGTAAGATTACCGAATGGACATCTGCTGGAATAGCGCAATTTTTGAGTGGGGAGTCTGCTCCTGTAGTGGCAAAGCCAAAAACAGCTGCAATGCCTCGCCCACCTATGATTTGTGCTGGTTGTCCGTATCGTCTTACGGGTGAGATTTTGAATCGCATGCGTAAGTCAAAGAAACTTGAGACTATTTTCGGTGATATCGGCTGTAATACTTTGCTGTATTTTATGAATGCACTTGATACGGGGCTTGCCATGGGCGCAAGTGAAAGCTGTCGTGCTGGTTATGTTAATGCCTTGCCTGAAAAGGCTAACCGTTGCATCAGCTTGCTTGGCGACGGAACGGAATGCCATAGCGGTATGGACGCCTCAAGAAGTAGTATTTATCGCCGTATTCCTGGTTTGAAAATTGTGCTTGATAATGAATGGATAGCGATGACGGGTGGCCAGCCTGGTGCTTCCTCTCCTGTGAATTTGGCGGGCAAAGCATCTCCGTTTAAATTAGTTGATGCCCTTAAGGGCGAAGGCGCGCAAGTGCTAGAAGCGGACGCCTATAATTATAAAGAATTACAAACCAAAATAAGCGAAGGCTTGAAATTAGCAGGGGAAAGTGACACTCTTGTTATTCTTGTTATTCAAGGTGTTTGCATTCGTAAAGTCCCTGTTTCAGCTAAAAAGCCTCGTCCTGTGCTTGACCCGACTTTATGTATATCTTGTTCCTCTTGCTGTATTTGCCCTGGAATTGAAATGGGCGAGGACAAAAAACCACAATGGAATAACCTTTGTACTTCTTGTGCTTCAGGCCGTGCGGCTTGTATGCAGATGTGTCCAAAGAGCGCCATCAGCGTTCCTGATGTGGCGCAAGCAAAGAAATCCAATGGGGTAGAATTACCAAAAGCACCTGAAATACCTAATGTTAAGGCGCTCGTGCAAGGGAAAAGACCTAAGAATCTTGCGCTTTCCATTCGTGGTGTAGGCGGACAAGGCAACTTGTTCTTTGGTAAAGTACTTGCGCAAATGGCGTTCCTCGCAGGTTATGAAGATGAAAATATATTGAAGGGTGAAATTCACGGCATGGCGCAAATGGGTGGCCCTGTTGTGAGCTCCTTTAGTTGTGGCAATGTGAATTGCCCTGAGCTTCCACCTCAAAGCGCAAATTGTCTCATAGCAATGGAAACAAGCGAAATATTACGCCCTGGTTTTCTTGATTTACTCAGCCCTACAGGCAGTATTATTTTGGCGGATACCAAAATATTGCCGCAGGGAATGAAGATGGAACAATACCCAAGTATGGAAGATATCGACGAATGTCTTAAAGGACGCAAAGTTATCAAGATGAATGTTCTTGATACTGCCCTAAAACTGGGCGACCCTATGGGGCGCTGTGCTAATGTCGTTATGCTTGGGCTTGTCAGTACCCTCGCTCCCTTCAATGAAATTCCCGAAGAGCTCTGGTTACAAGCTGTGCGCAAAGTAACTCCAAAAGAAGAACTTTGGAACCTGAATTATGCAGCCTTCAAAGAAGGACAAAAATTAGGATAACTCCTTATTAGAATAATTCTTTTCAAGACCTCTACATAAATGTGGAGGTCTTTTTTTAGGGGGGGACTCCAAGCAGTTTTAAGCATTAATGCGTTTGTGTACGAAGGTTGTAACGGACTGCGCCGAGCGGTTTTAGTAGTTAATGCGGTTATGTACGAAGATAAAAAAGCCGCGCAGCGCGAGCGCCTGACCCACGTGTCAGGCGT
>CAMQVJ010000067.1 GCA_947038175.1 uncultured Desulfovibrio sp. | reverse complement strand
AGTTTTGAATATGTTGCCACTGTGTTTTTGCTGATTGCATGCATATATTGGCAATCGCAGTGCTTGGAATATAAGGGCCAAAAGCCTTCGCCTCGCTCATGGAAACGCATAAAAGCCAGCCCTGAATATTCATGCTGTCAGGAGCGTTTGCGATGTTCATGCCAAGATAGGCTTTGCAAATCTCTGGAAATGTTTTGCCCTCATAAAGCAAAACGCCATGCTCATCTTTTAGGTTAAAGACAGGCTCACTCCAATATTTGTGGAGTAAAGAGGTTTGCCCATGCACCTGCATTTCATAACTTTTGTTTGGTGTTTTTTGGGGCTTAGCGTTTGATTTTAGCTCTAAAATCCGTATAGCACTAATACCTATCAAGACGAAATCTAAGTGCGCTTTGATAGGAATTTGTTCATGGGTGATGCTAATTTCAAGCTGTGGAATGAGCTGAAAACCGTTGGCATAAAGGGCATTCGCAATGCCATCTTCCAACCAATGCCCTCGCTGTAAAGTGAGCTGTCGTTTCAAAATCTGTTCGTAATTGTCAAGTGTCACATCCTTATCGTTTGTAGGCTGAACCTTACGAAGCACCGCAAGTCGTTGGCATTCCTGCATCATGGAGATGTCGGACATCCCAATATACTGACTGCGATTCCCAAGCTGTGAAGCAGTGCTCGCTTTTGCGTGCTCGTGCAATCCTTTAGCGAGAAGCGCAAGGAGCATATCAGCAGGGTTTTTACGTGTGGGTAATTGGTTAGATTGTGTAGATTGTGTGGATTGTTTGGATTGTGAGGCAGATAGCTCTTTCAATTCTTCTGTCACCCTTGTCACTTTTGTCGCCTTTTCTGTTTTCTTAGAAACCATTGCTTGTGCCATGTTATTTCCTTTTTTACATACAAAAAGAGCGAGCTACCTTATGGGTAGCCCGCCTTTGTTTCTTTTGATTTTATTCGGTTTACGCCGCATCAGCATATTTCCACCATACTTTCTTGTTAGGGTTCCAACGGAAGCCAACTTTCATAAGGGCACTTTTATTGGGGATGGTATTACCCGTTGCAGTGATGACCTCTCGGAGAGTTCCCGTATCGTCTTTGGCCTCTAAACTATCGTAGACGACACCGTTTAACAGTGGAAGTTTGGGCTGATTTTGATCCTGTTGAGCGTGGATCTCTTGGCTTTGGTTTTGTTGTGTTTGGTTCGGTGGTATTTGGTTCTGCTGACCTTGACTACTATGGTTAGTATTAGCTCTCATATTACCCCTTGAAGCGTCATTCACAGGCACACCTTGCGGTGATATTCCAGTTTCTGTGCCGTGGATACTCTTTACCTCTTTTTGCCTTACAGGTGCTTGTGAAGGCTTCTGCGGAGTTTGCCGCCTTTGCCCTTTATTCTGGTTTGAATACCCATAAGAATTATTCGCTTGACTATTATTTTCTCCGTCAAAATCCTCTTCTGTAACAATGCCAAGCATGGCAGATAAAGCGTAACGCCGTGCATAGGTTATAGCTGACCCCATGCCTTGCGGATCAGCCTTTGATAAAGGAACAACCGCAAGAGATGCTTGCCATTGCCCCGATTCCGCATGGGTAAGCTTTGTCACTAAACCCAAGGAATGGCTCTGAGGGGGATACCCCTGCTGTTCAGTGTAAGCACTCCTCGTATCTCCATTTCCGTCCGCTCTGTTATGATTTTCATTTCCATAACTCCCGCCATGTCCACCATTCCCAACGGGCACAGGGTATTGACAAAGCCAAATCCCATTATCCAAAAGCGGCTCTCTGCATACATCCATAATACTGTTCAAACTCGCATACCGATTCTTAGCGAACGGATTCAACGCATCCTTCACCGCAGGCTGCAAAACCCTTTGCACATCAAGTAAAGCCTTTGCCAACTTCGTAATCTCTTGTGATTGATACTGTTCCATATAAACTCCTTGTTATAATTTTGATGATTAAATACAAAAATCCCCCATGGAGCCGAAACTCCATGAGGGATTGAATTTGTTGAATTACTGTTTGGAAAGAATAAATGTATTATTTCAAGTTAGTAATATATAGATCAAGAAAACTGAAATACATTGGAGCTTACTTTAAAATTTCAAAAGGTAAACTATAACAAAAACCCAAAATATATCTAAGTTTTTTTCATCTTGTTTATTATAGATTCATCCTTCACAACTTCACATAAAAACTGTAAAAACTCATTAGCTTCAATAAAAATATTTCGTAAAAAACTCATTAGAGGTAATTTGTTACTATTTATTTTAATCATAAGCTTCTCATACTCTTTGCCTTTTCTATGAGCTTCACTACATGAGCGTAAATTTTGTAATTTACGCAAAAAAGCTATATGGGAGTTACTATTTTCAAGACCTAAAATACTTAGCACTTTTTGGAGTTTGTTTATACTGCCTTTAGTATTTTCCGAATCACGCCCTAAAAGTTTATTTAACTGTTTTTCATTGATGGAATCAATAAGAATTTTTGTTAATGATTGAATTTGATTATCAAAAACACTTTGTTCATTTGTTGCAGGGATACGAAGACTTTTCAAGCAATATGCATCCTCTTGATGAAGGGGCAATAAAAATTGAAATTGTAATTTTTTTTGAGATATTTCTGCTAATTCTTTATAGTACTCTTGAAAAATATGGTCAGGTTCTTCCGAACGTACAAATTGTGCAAATAGTTGCCGTTGTAAGTATACGTCACTAATATGACCTTTAGGTAAGATATTAAAACTTTTCCAATAAGCCTGCTCTTTATATGATAAATTTTCCCCAAGATCTCCAAGCCATACACAAACCTTATCCTCATGATGATTGTCAATAGATAGGCTCCAAAGATTGGCGCAAAATATACGATTATCTAGGACTTCATATTTTGTTTCATTGTAATATTTATCTAAAACTCTTTTTTCAAAAAACACAGGAGTAAGAAAAAGAGAATTTTCTGGATTTGAACTTGCCCTTACTTCTTCACCATTATCGTCTATATCTATGATAAATTCTTCATATTTTTTATCTTCTATATGAAAACCATCAAAGCCTGATTTTTCCATAGATACTGGAGATATTGCTCTTTTTCCGAACAAACGAGAATTACTTTTCATCTCACCGAATGCTAAGTCTTGAAAACTTAACGAATAGCATGATTCAGTTGTTATTACACTTTTCTTTTCTACGGAAGCAGAAATTGTTAATTCCCCAAAAGCATATTCAAAATAATCAAACTGAATGAGCATATACATATTTTTTATTGCTAAAAATTGGCGAATTTCTTTCAATCTAACTTTAATTTCATTTTCTTCTATTTTTGCAATTATAGTTTCATCTCCATCGTCATCAATTTTTATGTAATCTCCATTCTCCTTATAATAGAGATTATGGAACAATCTAAACTCTTCTGCTAATTCAAAATTCTTTGGATAAACGTCATGAAAATCACGAACTAAATATAACGGCTCTATTCCCTTATCATTTCCAAATCTTAAATATTCTGTAGTTTCTTCCTTCTCATCATAGTTTGTTTGGGCACACGGTCTTCCTACATCAGACATTTCCCAGCTACACCTTGATAATGAGCCTTTAAGTTGATTAGTTGGAACAAGTATACTGGAGATTGCATAAGACCTATCTATATAATCTTTGCTCACATAATCAGTACGACGATATACAGTAACCAATTCTGTTAATGGTATATTTCTTTCAACAAGGTATTTAATATTTTCCTGCTGTAAAAGTCGGTTTTTATCATTTTCTGTCATTACGCGCTTCCATGATTCCTTTTGTACTCAAGAGCTTCATCTATTTTATACATAAGATCGCTTGCAATCATAAGCTTACGAAGAGCATTTTCCTTGGTTATCGTAATATTTGCGTGAGCCTTAGGGTTTCGTATTGCTTGTATACTTCCTGCAAAAATATGGGCATATCCGTCTTGAACATTTTTGCCACTCTCTGTCAAAATATCCTCAAATTGTAGTATGGGATTATTTCCCGAAAACACTTTGTACATTCCTGATGTACCGTCAACTTCTGGTTGATTAGGGCAAATAGTTTTATGTAATTGTTTTACACGAGTGTTTATTTCTTTAAACGCAGATTCAACAGCATCTGCATTGTGTCCGTCAATAAATTTCTGTTTTGAAACATTAAGGATTTCTGGGTGAATATATTGGAATATTATATCATAATTTACTTGTTTTTTAAGGAGAAGTCTTTTTAGTTTTTCCAAATTAACTAAAATTGAATCTGCCTCTTGCCTCACCAGATATTGGGTTGACTTATAAATTAGTTTATCAGAAATACTACGCCACTCTGCAGTTTCATCAAGATGATTTTCAAAAATAAAATTAGTAAGAGCATCATGAAATTGATGATATTCTAGCGTACCCATTCTAATTTCTTTTATTGTATATAAATGGCGTAACTGTTTAATTAAGGTATCTATAGTCATTTTTTTTCTTTCCAAAGCTAGGTTTTGCAAAATAATTTATTATTTAAAGACGTTACATATTCACATTGACAATACTAAGACGTAATCAAATAATTTTGTATATAGAATTTACTGGCAAAGCAAAAGGGTTGTATTTGTCCACCTTATTCGAATTATTTCGCTATATCTAATCCTTGCAATAATGCGTCACGCCAGGTTTCCCCTTCACTGTACAATTTAATGCATTCAATAGCTGTTGCCGAATATGGAGTCTTAATATCAACTTTGTTTTTAAGGCTATCCCTACCCATGTTAATAAGTTCTTCATTTGCTAAAGAAAACCCTGTTGAAAAGGTTTTTAAATCATTAACACAATCCCGCCAAACATTTTTTCTATTTATTTCAAATCGGTGATCACCTAAATGGTATATACTTATTGACTGAATAACTCTTTGTTCATTTACTTTGTTTGAAGTAAGTGGAACAGCACTTCCAGTTTCATCAAAGGAAAGTAAATTTACATCGTCTTTATTGGTAGGGTCAAGCAAGATGTACTTTTCAATTGAAACATCGTCATTAATTGTTAGAGGAGTAGCGCCATCTACTAAGGGAAACCAATCTAACTTTCCTTGTGTTTTACCGGCTCTTTTATTTTCTCTACCTCGATTACAATAGATGCAAGATATTCGATAATTTGTATATTCATACGCTAACCACCAGTAACCATCCGGTAGAATCTTCTTACCATTTATACCTCTAGATCTTCCTTTTGGGCGAAAATGATCGACATCACCATCTCCTCCTGCTAAATCACATTCAGAATACCAACATTTATTTCCATATATGTCGAATAAATGGTTTTTTATATACTTCCATAGAGGATTCGCTTTGATGAAGTTCTTTCGTTCAAGAGCCGTCGCTTTACTCTTTAATGTCTTTAATGCCTCATGGGTATCAATAATCCATTGTTTCAGTGGCTCTTGTGCAGGGTCTAATAATGTTAAATCAATATGCCTCATTTTGAATCTCTTCTTAGTAATTCTTGCATAATTTGGAGTGATTTTTCTTCTCTTTCTTTAATTTCTTCTGGCGAAAACTCTTTTTTATAAATATCTTCCACTTTTGACAGAGCAACTAAATAATCATCAAATAAATTATCGGAAGGCGATATACTTGCAAAACCCATTTTGGAAATCTGCTCATTTAATTTTACTAATTTATGATGTTCAGACTTCGTAATCGTTTTTTCTTTGTTTTTTATAACTAATTTTCTTCGTTCTTCCATTATACCTTGTGTAACTGGGTCTAGGGTACTGTTCAATCCGTAATATTCGCTTTGTAATAATCCATCAATGCCCATGCCGATGGCATCCTCATCAGCTTCATATACCTTTATTTCCAATGGATCTGTGCTTTTTATTTTGGAATTACCTTCTGCAACAATAATTTTTATATTTTCTTTTTGCATACCATTTATAACCAAGGGGTCATGCGTTGCCACTATAATTTGAGTATTTATAGCGCCTTCAACAGCCTTATGAATGTACTCTTTAATATTGTATTTCCATTTTGGATTCATATGGGCATCGGGCTCATCCATAAGAACTAAGGATTCTTCATTTTTGCAAATGCCCAACATGCCATATAGTTTAATTAGTTGTCTTTGTCCTTCGCTAAAATTCATAATGTCTATTCTGTTTAGTTCGTTAACAATACTAACGCTAATTTTTGCATTAAATAAAGCGGTCAACCTTTCAAAAAAATTATAGATTTGGCTTTGTGGTATATCAAATATATCTTTACTATTTAAGCTAAAAAACATTTTATTTCCAACAATCGTTTTTTCGGCGTATTTTAAATGCCACATAAATGCTTCTTTAGCTGAATTATTGTCAAAAATGAATGACATAACGCTGTAGAAATTTTTAGCTAGCGCTGTATATTCCCAAGCTTCCCAATCATTTGAAAATCCGTCAGGAAAGAATCCATTTTTCCATCCTAGCAAATTAAGTTCTATTGTTATTTCTAAATCACCATCGAGTCTAAGTTCTGATTGTAAAAATGCTTTTTCTGTTGAATCGGAGCCATACAATAAAGCAAGCAAGTATATAGGAACTAAGTTATCGTCACAGTGGATAAATCTCTTGTCATATCGAGTAAATGTAGTTTCTACCTTACGCTCTACTAATGATTCCGAATAAGTAAGGTCTAAATAATTAATAACGTCTTTACGCCATGCTTTTTTATATGATATTTCTAATGCTTTGGTTATAGGCAATAATTTATCATTTATGCCAGAATAAAAGGTAATAATTCGTAGAGGGAAAATTCGTAATCCAACCGAGTCTAGACTTGTACGAAGCTCTTTCACCAATCCACGATTTGTAAAAACCAGTTCATTGCCTTCAAAGACTTCTGCACTGTATATTTCCCTTTGGCGCATGAGAGTAACTTTTTTGGCAGCATGCGTATAGACCAGTTCAAAATCAAATCGCATTTCATCTGCAATTTTAGGTGAATAAAATGCACCTAGAATTCTTAATATAGCTTCTAAAATTGAGGATTTTCCCGCACCATTATTTCCTATTAAAACAGAGAGGCTATCACCCGTTTCAGGTGTATCAAAATTAATTTCAAAATCAGTAAATGCTTTGAACCCTTGAATTTTCAGTTTTTCAATTTGCATTAGAACAACACCTTATTTTACGTAAAAAGACTTTTGTTTTTTGTATATAAATCCTTTTCTTTCTAACAAATCAACTGTTTGTAATCCATCTAATTGTTTTAAAGGTGGTATGTTTTCTAATATATTCTCTGAGGTAACAGGTTGATTCATAGCGATATATCTATAAATTTCCTCTTCAAAAGCTGTTTTGAATTGAGTAAGTATTGCTTTGTCTATTTTTAGATTGCTTATTATTTTTTTTGGCTTTTCTACTGTAGTTTCTTGTTGCAATATCTCTTTCAAAAGTTCCACAGCGCTTTCTTCTTGTGGGTTGTTTGTGTCGAGTTCGCCACGAAAGGCACGGGCTAGGATTGCTTTTTTCATGTGGTCAATCTGTGTAATAACATTCGTGAGTTCTTTTGACTTTTCTTCTTTTCCAAGGAGACTATCGAGAATACGGACGATTTCTTTTTGCTCGGGGAGGGATGGGAAACTAATTAGAATGTTTTCTACAAACTTCGAGCTAACATTCCCTTGATTTACCCCACCTGTTTCACTACTAAAAAATACATCTCTAAATTTATTAGATATAAGCGTGTAAAATACAAACTTTGTATTAGCTAGAGTGGGGGTAAGTGCCACAATTCTTTGGTTTAATAATAGCTCTGTGTTATTTCCAATTAACACTGCATATCCGTAGTCACGTTTATATTTTGTGCCAGTGAGCGTTAAAAGGATATCGCCTGCCCTCATTAAATTTTTCTGATATATTTTTTTATCAATTTCTTCTTTTGGTATAAAAACAGGATTTCTTCCTAAATCTAAAATACCATTAAATAAGTTACCCATACGAATAACTTGAACTCCATTATTTTTAAATTTTTTACTATCAAATGCATATCCAGGTCTAAAATTGCATATATCCTTGATTTTCTTCTCTTCCCAACTATCAAAACTCACATTATTTTGTTCTCGCCAATTTTTTGTGAGTTCGCCTGTGAATGCTTGGTGCAGGATGGCAGATTTTCTATTTGCAAAGCTATCAAGTGCAGACTGTGCAAGGTCTTTTGCTTTATCGAGTTTAGAAAAAAGGCTTTCAATGCGTTTTACAATGCGTTCTTGTTCCGCAAGTGGGGGAAGGGGGATACCAATGCGTTTTAATTTTTCTGCCTTAATACCTGCGACAGTGCTACCAGTTTTATTTTTGTTAATATCAATCTGAAAAAAATCAGACAAAATATAATAAAAATAAAACTCATTTATTATTGGTTCGCTAATATACTTCTTTTGAAAAGTAATTAATCTTTGCCCAGTGCTAAAAATATCCAAATCAGCTAATGCAACATTTCCTAAAGGGGCTTCTGTTGTAAATAGAATATCACCTTTTTGAGATAAACCACGTGTTTGCCTTGTCAGGTATTCTTCATGGGAAATATAATCATCTATTTTATAATCAATAAAACCTTTTCTAACATTTTTAGCCGTAACCAAAGGAATACCTGATTGAATTTTAGTAGGTGTTTTCCCTCTATAATCAATAAATTTATATATAATTTCCAACCTCGTCCAAACCCAATTACTAGGCACGGCATAAGGCTGCTCCCAGTCTGCCACACGAGCTTCATCAAGCTTTTCATCAAGTGTCAAATCGCTTTTCTTTGCCACTTTATTTATCCCCACGCAAGCTTTTTAGTTCTTTTACGACGCTCATGATGAGGTCAACGGCTTCTTCTAATTGGGCGACTACTTCCTCACCACTGTCGATGGGGTTCATTAAATCTTCATAATCAAGCACGCTATCATCACGGATTAAACCTAGGTCTAAGCTGTCTTTTTTATCTTCAATTTCTTTTCTGGTGAATTTGGTAAAGCGTTCATCACTAATAGCGTTTTTATCATTTGCCATATAGGCAGTTATAAAACCATTGAAATGCTCTTTTTTGAGTGGTGTTGTTTTACCAAAAGAGGGCATATTGGTTCGCATGTCATAAAACCACACTTCTTTTGTATTGCCCTTGTCGGTTTTTCCACGAGTAAAGAAAAGCACGTTTGTTTTTACCCCTTGGGCGTAGAAAATACCTGTGGGCAAGCGTAGCACCGTATGCAAATTACATTTATCCATTAAATCTTGTCTAATTCGTGTGCCGTCACCATCGGCAAAAAGCACGTTATCAGGCAACACAACAGCAGCACGAGCTTTGCCATCGTTTTTAAGACTACGGTAGATATGTTGTAAAAAATTCAACTGTTTATTGGAAGTTGGAAAGGTGAAGTCATCACGGGTGATGCGTTCTCCTCCTTGCTTTGTTCCAAAAGGGGGATTTGTTAGCACCACATCATAATTTTTAAATTCTTTGCCCTTAGTGGAAAGGGTGTCCCCTAACGCAATATTTCCTTCTATACCGTGAATCATGGCATTCATCATGGCTAGGCGGTGGGTGTCTGCTACCAGTTCACAGCCTGTGAATGCTTGTTTCTTTTGGAAACTAAATTGCTTTTCCGATAAGGAAAACATGTCATTATTATCGTTTATGCGCTTATTGGCGGCAATCATAAAACCAAAAGTTCCACAAGCTGGGTCGTTACAAAGTTCCCCTATTTTAGGTTCTGTAAGTTCCACCATAACATCAATGAGCACACGGGGGGTAAAATATTGCCCTGCGCCTGATTTTTTTTCGTTTGCGTTTTTTTCGAGCAAGCCTTCATAAAGGTCGCCAAAACCATCTTTATCTACACTATACCAGTCAAGGGTATTGAGGCTACGAATGATTTTTTCAAGGTTTTTGGGTTCATCAATATTACTTCGGGCATCATGGTAAATATCTTTAATATGTCCTTTGCAATGTGTCCCTAAAAGGCGCAGTAATTGATTGTAATACTGCTTGAGATTTATGCCATCTAAGGCAACAAGCTTATCCCAAGAATAGTCTTTTATAATTTCTTTTTCTGACAATTCGGTGCTATCTTGTGGGCTGAGTTCTTTAGTCTTTGCGTTTCTATCTAACAATTCTTGCAAGCCGATAATGCTTTTTGCGATGCTTTCTTCTTCGTTAGTTTCTTGTAGCATTTTTAAGAACAGAATATAGGTGAGTTCTGTTACGTATTGATGATAGGTGATGCCGTCATCACGTAAGACATTACAAAGGTTCCATAATTTTTGGACTATTTCTTGATTACTCATTACGCCGCCTTGCTATCATCATAAAGATATTTATTTAACTCTACAATATATTCTTTTAATTTGTTGTTGAAAAACTTGTCAATGCGAGTAAAGCCGCCATTGGCTTTAAATGCACCGAGGCTAAATGTTTCTTCGTTAAGCACTGTTTCTGTTAATAAAAACTTCTCTATACGGTCGAGCCAATCTTGCTGCGTTCTGTCAAAGCTGTGAGCTTTTTTTAGTTTCATAACAGCAGTATGTATGCGTTCATTATGTCCAACAAGGTTTGAGCCCAATGCTTGCGAGCGGATAAAACTTATGATGTCTGCCGCTATTGCTTCATTGGTAGTTTCTTTCCATGCACTATTTAATTTTATTTCTGAAAAGCCATGGCGGTCAAGTTCTAGTTTGAGAGATCTTAGGGCTTCTCTTGTTAATGTTGTGGGGCGAGTGCATACGAGGTTTAGCGCTTCAATCTTTTCTGTATTTTCAGCTATAAATGTTTTAAATTCATCGAGATAATCTTGTGGTTTTTGCCCTTTGCCATAGCCTCTTGTGTGCGTTAGAAGTTCATCGGGCTTATCGGAAACAACAACGGCACGGTGAGCGTCTGTTTTATATGTATCCAACATTTCAAAGAGGGCACGTTTGTTCAAGATAACGGTTTTGCGCTCTTCTGTGGAAAGGGGTTTTAAATCATCCATGAACTGGCTTGGGGTTTTTCCCTCTGACATGCTGTCAAAATGGTCATTTTGAGGGTCTGTCATAGTGCGTTGTTTTCTGCGTAATTTAGCCACAAGCATATCAATTTGATATTGTATTTGTGCATCTGTGCTTACGACATCTAAGCCGTTAAGAATATCCGTAAAGGTTGCACTTGGGTTGACCACCACGGGCTTCATAGTGCTAAACGGTTGCAATGTTTCGTATACACCAACGGGATCATATATTTCAAAGTGGGTTTTATCAATTCCAGGGCAAAGCCTTGTTGCTCGCCCAAGCATTTGCTCAAAGAGAATACGGGATTTTATACGGCGCATAAATACAAGCGTTGAAATTGTAGGAACATCTATACCCGTTGTCAGCAAATCAACTGTGACAACGATACTAGGGAACTGTTCATTTTTAAAGCGTCTAATTACATCTAAAACACGCTTTCTATCACCGATTTGACTGGTAATTTTTACAATGGCACCGCTGTCAAGTTCGTGTGGTTCATAAATTTCACGCAAAATAGTAACTATCATATCTGCATGTTGATTATCCACCGCATATATCAAAGTTTTTGCTGAACCATTAGGATTTATATCCTTCGCTATTTCTTTGAGTACCGTTGCATTAAAATCTCTCGTTATAACCTTGCGATTAAATTGCTCTATTTCAAATTTTAATTCGTCTGTTAATTCAGCGCTATTTGTTATCTCTCCAGTGATAGGGTCATATACAGGGACGGTTTCACCCTTTTCATACTTAATTCCCTCAGTGCTGAGCTTTGTTGTCAGCGTGTGCGGTGCATCATGGTCAACTAAATAACCATCTATTACCGCTTGACGATAGCAATAATCATACACTGGCTCTCCAAAAATCTCCGTGGTATGCGTTGCAGGAGTTGCGGTTAATGCAATTTTTACGGCATCAAAATAATTAATGACGGAACGATACTTACTAATATAATCATTTTGGTTGCGGTAGAGATATTCATCTTCGCTCATTTCTTTATCTAATATATAACCCCTGTGGGCTTCATCTACCACGATCAAGTCATAATCGGAAACAGAGGGCATTTTTTCATCATCATTTAACAGTATGCGCCTTACAAGGCTTTGAACTGTGGCAACTTGGATTCTTGTTTCTTGGTCAATGTCTCTATCTTCTAAATTTTTGATATTGTAAATTTCATTCAGAGTCATAAGCTCTTCAAGTTTAACATCTTTAAATACATCTTGTGCTTGCTCGCCCAAGGATGTGCGGTCAACTAAAAAAAGAATGCGGCGAAAGCGCCCCGATTTCAAAAATCTATAAATCATTCCTAAAATTGTTCGAGTTTTCCCCGTGCCTGTTGCCATGGCGAGAAGCGCTGTTTGAGCTCCTTCCATAATTGCATTTTCTGCCGCCGTGATGGCGTCTACTTGATAATCTCGAAGATTAAGACCGTTAGGGTCGATTAAAATATCTTTTGATGTGTTTTGCAAGGTGTTGTTACTGCTTGGGATGTCTTTTTCAAACCATTCCATTATTCCAGAAGGACTCACCCAGCCTTGAAGAGCTTGCGATTTATTGAAACTTTTGCGTAGGTCACGAAACCAAATACCAGATTTTTCTTTGAATTGTGCTAAATATTTTCTTCCGTTACTTGCAAACACAAAGGGAACTTGATAATCCCCCCATTCTCCTAATAAATATTCGGCATGCTCTTGCTTTATATTACTTGCATAATCCTTACACTGTACATCAAGAACTGAAGAAATATCCGTAGAAGAACTCTTCGCTTCCAAAACTGCCACTAATTTCAAACCAACAAATAGAGCGTAGTCGACCTTTCCTGTGCCAGATTCATTGATAGTAGAATTCGTAGGCCATTCTGCTATAGCGAGATTTTTGCCCTTTTGAGGGCGAGATCCCTTTGAATGTCGCAAATTATGTGTGTCTGCTTCCCAACCTACTTTTCGCAATTGCTCATCAATAAGACACCTTGTTTGGTCTTCTGATAAATTTATTTTTGATACGGCATTTTTACTGCGGGCAAGGCGGTCTGATGGTGAAACTTTGTCTGATTTTATTGTATCAATTGCAAGAGATAATTGCTTTATTACTTCCTCTTGTTCTGAGAGTAAGGCTTTATAGTCGGTATTGTCTTGAATTGGCAACGCAAAGCTTTTGGGCGAGTCATCTAAATCGCCATAGGTTTGCATAAACCACACACCTAAAGTATGCGTCATTTGCAAAAGGATTTTGCATTTTTCAAGATCTTCATAATTTTGGTGAATTGCATCATTTCGTGTCACTCGCAAGGAATACAATATATCGTCAATTTCATGAGGGATTAAGCCCTCTCTTTTCAAAAGCCTTATTCTATTTGCGTGCGTGTTGTCAATTTCTGGCGGTGCAATATCATCAAGCCGTAGCATCAAATTAACGACTGTTTCACCAAACATACCGAGCTTTATTAAGCATATGTTTGAATCAGTATATAAAATCGCTTCTGCCGTATTCCCAATATTTGCAAGGATAGGAGACCAGTTTTGTAAAAATTCAAAGTTCGATTTCACGTGGGCTCCTTCTCGTTTCTTAATATAACTTTATTTTAGTGACATACACGCACCAAAAGTATGCAAAATAAAACAGACATAATCGGAAATTCTATATTTTATCATCTATTAAGTCAAATAAACACAAGCATCGCACTTATGAAATTTCTATTTGAAACTTGCTATGAAAATAGATAACTTAAGCAGTGTTTAATGAAATAAATTCTAATACCCAACTTCCTTCTGATGGCGAAAGGCCAACACGACAATCGTATCTTTAATCACTTCATACAAGAGGATATAGCCGCTCATTCCGAAGGGGATGAGCAGTTCTCTATGTTCTGGCTCAAGGTCGTGGGAGGGTCTACCCATTTGAGGTAGGTTTTCAAGTTTTTGGACATGCTCTAAAACAAGAGATGCCATATTGCTTGCTGCGTTTACGTCTTTATCAAACAAAAAGGCGTATCGTTCTTGTACGTTTTGTATTGCTTGAGGAGTCCAGACTATGGATGGCATTTTGGAGGCTCCGTGTTATTGCCTTTGCTAAGTTCACTTAGCCAATCTTTCGCCTCTACATTCGTCACATGAAGCCCTGTTAGCATATATTCTTCGTGAGCTTTCATGGCATCTTGGCGAAGTTTTTCTCGTTGTTCCTCACGCTCAACAAATGTTTCAAGGGCTTGAAGCATAAGCGAGTGAACAGAGCGGTCTCTACTGTCAGCTAGTATTTGCACTCGCTCTCTTAAATCTACAGGGATTTTGATACTTGTTGGTGTAACTTGTGTGCTAGACATATAAACTCCTTTTGACTATATTTGACTACTTTGTAATTTTTGTCAATAGATAGCAAGGTGCAGGGAGTAAGCTCACTGTGAATGAATAGACCAAATCATGCGACGAGGCTAAGTAAATATTTGAACAGTAACAAACACTGTACTGCAAAAAGTAGTCTCAAAGAAGCTATGATTCTCAATGCTAATAAGCCTAAAATACTTACAAATAAGCCTGCAATATACCTCAGAAGGGAATACCCCACCATAGGTAGAAAAGCTAGGTTCTGTTAGTAAAAATATCACTAAATATGGGGCTTATATTCGGTATATATATGAATGGAATAGTTTTCTTCTTGAATCCTTGTTGCCGTTTTTCCTTTGCGACTTCAAGTAATGATTTAGCATTAGTACCTTCTCGTGATTACAGTGCTTCATATACGTTATTCTTCTAATTCCCCATGATTAAACACACAAACCCCTACCAA
>CAMQVJ010000066.1 GCA_947038175.1 uncultured Desulfovibrio sp. | reverse complement strand
ATAGTTAATAATAAAAGGGGAAGCAAAAGCTTCCCCTTTTATTATTAACTATCAATGGAAACAGATATTATAAGGATGATTGTAACCAAAGATTTAACTCGTTTAACTGCGCTTTCACCGCATCAGGGCCTGTTCCACCGCTAATATTACGACGGCTCACAGCAGTGTGATAATCAAGTATAGTATAGACTTCATCTTCAACGGTGACATTAAAATCTTGGCAAAGTGCGTTAAAATCATCTAAACTTAAATCTTCTAAACCAATATTTCTCTCTTCCGCCAGCGCCACAGCTCTACCCGTAATATGATGCGCTTCACGAAAAGGAATGTCTTTTGTAACAAGATAGTCTGCAAATTCTGTGGCATTTAGAAAACCAGCTTTGAGGGCTTTTTCCATGCGATCTGTTCGAAATCGAATACCTAAGAGCATGTCTGCCATGAGGGACAAAGACGTTTGCACAGTCTTATCCGTATCCATAAAAGGAACTTTATCTTCTTGCAAATCACGATTATACGTAAGAGGAAGCCCTTTTAATGTAGTAAGTAAATTCATTAAGTTACCATAACTTCTACCTGACTTCCCACGCATAATTTCTGCCACATCAGGGTTTTTCTTCTGAGGCATAATAGATGAACCTGTGGAATGCGCATCAGAAAGCATCACAAAAGCAAATTGAGGATTAGCCCACCAAATGATTTCTTCACAAATACGAGAAAGATGCGTCATAATAACAGAACCACAAAAAAGTGCTTCTAAAACATAATCTCTATCAGCAACTACATCCATACTATTTTTAAAAATACCGTACATTTCAAGCTCATCTGCAACGGATTGTGGGTCTAAATTATATGTTGTGCCAGCCAAGGCTGCCGCACCAAGAGGGCTTATTCGAGCCCTTTTTTCACAATCTTCCACACGTTCAACGTCTCGTTTAAACATCCATGCATACGCAAGTAAATGATGCGCAAGACTTACGGGCTGGGCAGGTTGCATATGAGTGCATCCAGGAAGAAGAGCTTCCGTATTCTCTTCTGCTCTTTTAACAAATGCAGCAACAAGATTTTTTGCAAGACTCACCCATTCACGAAGCGCATCGGAAGTATATAGGCGAAAATCCAAACAACACTGGTCATTACGACTACGCCCTGTATGTAGTTTCTTGCCCACATCTCCCACAATTTCTGTTAATCGTGTTTCCACATTCATATGTACATCTTCAAGTTCTTGTTTCCAAACAAGCTTCCCTGTCTCAATCTCGGCTAAAACAAGGTCTAAGCCTTTAATCAAAGCATCCGCTTCGTCAATACTTATGATTCCCTGCTTACCAAGCATGCGAGCGTGCGCTTTTGAACCCGCAATATCTTGACGATACATCTTGGTATCAAAAGATATGGATTCTGTATACGCTTCCACTTCTTGTGAGGTTGACTCTTTAAAGCGTCCGCCCCAAGGTTTTGCTGATTTCACAGGTGGCTTTGATTGAATAGACATAATAGCTCCATATGATTAACGTTAGGGGAAAGCGTAGCTTTCCCCTGAAAATTATCTATCAAGAAAGGACATACTGCCCTCCTCTGCTCTCAATTTCTAAATATTACACATACATAAAAAACAACTGCGTCGTCCCTACATATATATAAACCCCATAACAAATTTGATTCCTAAATATTCAACTTAGTAACCCTTTTTTCAAACGTAGTTTGAAAAAAGAATTGCAGGGGTTTGGGGGGATCATCCCCCCAAAAAAAGAAAAAGAAAAAACTAAACCAACTAAACTTTATATTAATACTTTTTTGTTCTTTGTTCGTAGCCACGAATACGTAGACCTTGTAGGCGAATAAAGCCAGCAGCGTCTTTGTGATCGTAGGTTGCGCATTCTTCAAAGGTTGCGAGATCTTGGCAGTAAAGGCTGTTTGGTGAGAAGCGTCCTACTGGCCATGCAGTTCCTTTGTAGAGTTTGAGGCGAACTTCACCCGTTACGCCTTCTTGCATTTTGTCGATCATTACTTGCATAGCTTCACGTTCTGGAGAGAACCAAAAGCCATTGTAAATTGCGGCAGCGTAGCGAGGAAGCATGGTAGCACGGGTAGCAACAACTTCACGATCAAGACAAATACCTTCAAGATCTTGGTGAGCTGCAAAAAGAACGGTGCCCCCTGGTGTTTCGTATACACCACGAGATTTCATACCAACAAAGCGGTTTTCCACCATATCGATGCGACCGATACCGTGTTTACCAGCGATTTTATTAAGATTCACCATGATTTCAGCAGGTGTCATTTTGACATCATTCACTGCTACAGCATCACCTTTTTCAAAAGAAATAGTGATATATTCTGGTGTGTCAGGTGCTTTTTCAATAGGAACAGACATGATGTAGGAATTAGGCCCTGGCTCTGTCCAAGGATCTTCTAGCTCACCACCTTCAAAACTACAATGGAGCATATTTCTGTCGATGCTGTATTGTTTACTGCTGGAACTGAGGGGGATATCGTGTTTTGTTGCAAATTCTGTAAGGGCAGTGCGAGACATGAGATCCCATGTACGCCAAGGCGCGATAATTTCTAAATCAGGAGCAAGGGCGCTTACTGCAAGTTCAAAACGTACTTGGTCATTGCCTTTTCCTGTTGCGCCGTGGGCAATGGCTTGAGCGCCTTCAGCACGAGCAATTTCAACGAGGCGTTTAGAGATAAGAGGACGAGCAACGGAAGTACCCAAAAGATAACGGCCTTCGTAGAGCGCACCAGAACGAATCATGGGGAAAATATAATCTTTCGCAAATTCCTCACGTAAATCTTCGATATAGGCTTTACTTGCGCCTGTCTTTAGGGCTTTTGGTTCAACACCGTCTAAGTCTTCTTCTTGGCCAAGATCGGCAGTAACCGTGATAACTTCATAATTGTGGTTTACTTGTAGCCACTTTAAAATAACAGAGGTATCAAGCCCGCCTGAATATGCAAGTATAACTTTTTCGATTTTAGACATATTTTTCTCCTACTTTGATTCAAGAACGGCGTTGCCGATTATAATGTTTATAAATTTAAAATTTTTTATACTATTCATTGCATTTTTCTCATCTTGCACTCATAATTAGTCTGTTGCAAAACAAATACTGAACTAAAAATGCAAGCGTATATTTTAGATATTTTATCTTTATTTGTAAAGTTTTATCTTGTATTAAAATCAAGGTAAATGCATAAAAAAATCTCAATATACTTATATTTCCCTCAATAAAGAGCATTTTAAAATTTTAACATTGAAACAGAATGGAATATGATGTGATGCATAACACCTCTAAGACTAATACCACATACTTAAATACCTGTAGACATTACCGAAAACTTGACAGCCCACATAAAGACGAACAAAAACTTCAAATATTAATTGAAGAAACTGATTTACTTATCACTCTCCCAAAAGATATGGATACAGAAAAAGCGGCTCACTTGTGCTTTCAATTTGTAGAAGAATTACGAAAAGAGCTTAAAGAATATATTTGTATCTACCCAAATTTTCAACATAGCTTGACGCCTATTGGATATAAAGCCGACGCCCCACATCTTATAAAAGCCATGTGTGATGGAGCAGCACACGCCAATGTAGGACCTTTTGCGGCTGTGGCAGGAAGTATATCCCAGCTCACTTGCCTTATGCTTGTGGCGTGGATACAGCAAGAACGGCAGAAAACACAAGAAAATCAAGCAAGGCAGGAAATACAGGAAAGCCAAATAAGTCAAAAAATCCAAAAGACAGAGAAAACTTCTACTTTAATATATCAAAATCATTTAGAGAATATAAATGTTATTGTTGAAAATGGTGGTGATATTTATATGTATACACAAAAAGAAAGAGTGGTTGGTATTTTATCCAATCCAACGGAAGGAGAAAGTATTGGGCTTAGAATTTGCCCAAGCGACTCCCCTGTTTCCCTTTGTTCCTCCTCATCGAAAATTGGGCATTCCCTTAGTTTTGGTAACGGTGATATAGCCATGGTGAGAGCAAAAAATGCAGCCCTCGCCGATGCGCTCGCTACTGCTTATTGTAATATGTTAAAATCATCAAAAGATATTGATAGGGTTATCGAACAGGCGCAAAAAGATGCACAGATTAAAATTCCTCACAATCCATTCAATAACAATGAAATCCTTGCATTTCTAAAGAAGTATAACGTAGACCAGTCAAGCCCAATAAAAGAAGACATCGTGGAAACACCGTATTCAGATGAAAAGACTCATTCCGAAAGCGAACTTGCTCCTAATAACGAAACCGAGCATGAGAGTGGGCTTGAAGGCGTCTTCTTACAATGTGATGGACACATAGGCGCATGGGGAAAAATAGAGCTTGTGGCATTGTAAATAAAAAATATTATTCCTATTTTTCTGTCTTTCCCCTATTCCCTATCCCATTTTACTCACACCTCTTCCATAAAGGATATTAAACAACAAAAAGCTCCTTCTATGAAGAAGGAACTTTTTGCGAAAAATAAAATCTTTTCGCTTTCTAAAAAAATTAGATTAGCTTATGCGTTTGCAGCGTTAGCAGCATTCACAGCTTTCGCTAGGCGAGAAACTTTACGTGCAGCTTTTTTCCAATGAATAACGCCCTTGCTTGCGCTCTTGTCTAAAGCTACAGTAGCACTCTTCAAGGCTGTTGCTGCAGATTCTTTATCATTGTTTTGAATAGCAAGACGTACGTCTTTAACCAAGTTCTTCATACGAGTACGAGTGGAACGGTTACGGGCATTGCGTTTTACACTTTGTTTATGACGCTTAACAGCTGATTTATGATTAGCCACGAAAATCCTCCGAAATACAAAACGGTTAAATCCGTTTGAATGTTAAATTTGTTCTAAGCAGTGTTACTATATACAAAACGCTTCCTTGTCAAGTAATAAGTTACCACTCACAGTAATAAAGGCCAATCCCCCCCATATATAAATGACTCCGTTTAATCTCTTTTGGGGTTTTACCTGTTTGACTTGGAATATCATAGATAAAGCCTTCAAGCCCACCGCCACTTAAATATGAGTTAATATATTCGTGCTGACACGGTGAGTTTTGAGCATGTACAGGAGTTTTATTTGTCCATTTATTTTCTAAAGTAGCATACATTTTTTGTCCATAGTAGGTCAAGTATTCTCCAAGAATAAAAGTATAATACATAGGATAGGCTATATTTCTTTCTGGATTTTCATATTCAATAAAGAGGGCTTTAGGCGCATTCGCCTGCATTTGCCTTACCAGGTTGTACCGTTCCTTATAGTTCATGCTAGACAAATTAAAGAAGGAAATAAGGACATCCATGTCAGAATAAACAGAAGAAATTGCTTGCAGTTCATCACAATATTTTGAAACTTCAAAACACTGATTAAGTATACTAACGGGCAAAGAAAAGTTTTTACACGTCTCGATTAAACCTAAATCCATGGAACAAATTTCATTACAAAAACTGAGCTTACCAACATGATGCACTCGATTATCCGCAAAAATCGTTTGTGCAATTTCCATTTGTAAGTTTTTGTAAAAAGGACGTAAAAAAACATTACTCATTAAATATTACTCCGAAATTTCACGATAGGTTGCTGTTTGCGCAGATTTTTCACTCACGCTCACACTATAAAGTTTTATAGGATATTCTTGCAAACGAGGCTTTATACAATTCCATAAATAACGTGCAATATTTTCAGACGATGGGTTAATGGTATCAAAGGGAGCTTTCTCGTTGAGATTACAATGGTCAATGGTACTGAGTTCTTCACGTAAAATCTTTTTCAAAATAGAAAAATCAGTAACAAGTTCTGTATCCTGCGTAAGCACTTCCCCTTCAACCACCATTTCAGCCAAATAATTATGACCATGTAAATTTTCACATTTACCTTGGTAGTGTCGTAACGCATGGGCTGATGAAAAATCCGCCCTTACTGTGAGTTGCCATATGGATCGTGTCATATATATTTCCTGTATTCTAAATTGTTGCCGCTTCTATTACTGTTGTTTCGTCTTTTTGTGATTTTATCCACTCAAACACATCTCTATAAAAGTCTGGTGAAGATTTTATTTGCCAATCTTCTCCAAGGCCAATATAGCATGCTGTTTGTTCAATTTCCATTTGTAATTGAACGGGAGAGTTCCCTTTATGTTTTCGTAAAATGCCTTGTAATTCCGAAGGGGATTTTATTTCTGATGGAAAATCCAAATACACAGGCTTTACGCAATCATGACACGCTTGCAAAAGAGGCGTAAAAGACTCTGCAAGGAGTTTGACCTCCATAGACGCTTCTGCGTCGTCATGCTCGTCATAATTATCTTCCTCTTGATTATTGTCAACCTTGCCTGAAAGTAAAAAAAGTCTATTATCTTCCTCTAGGAATTTTTTCATTTCTTCATATGTTCTAGGAAAAACAATAACTTCTGCATGTCCTGTCAGGTCTTCCACTTGAAAAAATGCCATTTTTTTACCAGATTTCGTGATAATCTCTTTAATTTCCGTGATAAGCACACCCACTTTAACAAGAGATTTATTCTTAGCTTCCCTTATTTCTTCAATGGTAACCGTACCTAATCTGTCAACATCTGGTCTAAAATATTGTAAAGGATGACTTGTAAGATAAAAACCAAGGGCGTCTTTTTCAAACTCTAATGTTTCATCATCGTTCCACTCTGAAATAATCGCTTCAGGACAATCAAAGCCAATGCCACGAGCAGCAACTTCTTCCACCACAGGGGCAAGCATAAGCATAGATACTTGTTTAGAGTCTTTCTCTTTTTGCTTTTTAGCAGTCCTTGCGACAACAGTATCCATAGAAGCCATAAGCGAAGCACGGGTACACCCAAAGGAATCCATTGCGCCAGACTTAATAAGATTTTCCATAACCCTTTTTGTTACTTTGCGTAAATTAACACGCTGACAAAAATCATAGTAGGAAAGAAATTCACCGCCCTCTTCCCTTGTTCGCACAATCTCATTAATCGCTTCGTCACCAACGGTTTTCACGCCACCAAGCCCATAAATAATAACGTCGCCATCAGGAGTAAACGCTCGGTGACTTTTTTGCACGTCAGGGGATTTAACTTCAATCCCCATATCACGACATACTGCCATATATTTCAATATTTTATCTTGGTTTCCAATTTCTGATGTGAGAAGAGCAGACATAAATTCCACAGGGAAATAATGTTTTAAATAAGCGGTATGATAGGAAATAACCGCATAAGCAGCACTATGCGCCTTATTAAAACCATATTCTGCAAATTTCTCCATAAGGTCAAAAATATCATTCGCAATTTTTTCAGGAACATCACGCTTCCCTGAACCATCAAGAAAAATGCCTCGTTGCTGTGCCATTTCTTCTGGCTTTTTCTTACCCATAGCTCGACGTAAAAGATCCGCTCCGCCAAGTGTATATTGGGCTACGATTTGAGCAATTTGCATAACCTGTTCTTGATAAACAATAACGCCATAGGTATCACGTAAACACTGCTCAAGCTCAGGGAGTGGGAAAGTAACTTCAAGTTCACCATGTTTTCTTTTACAAAATTCATCTACCATACCCGAATTTAAAGGGCCAGGGCGATAAAGAGCAAGCATAGCTATAAGATCTTCAAAGCAGTTAGGTCTAAGCATACGTAAATATTTACGCATGCCAGAGCTTTCTACTTGGAAAATTCCGTCGGTATCCCCTCTTGTATAGAGTTCGTACACAGCAGGATCCGTGAAAGGCAAATTATCAAGATCGGGAGCATCTTTCCCTTGGTATTGTATATTTTGTATGGCTCTATCAATGAGTGTAATCGTGCGCAGTCCTAAAAAGTCAAATTTGACAAGCCCCGCTTTTTCCACAATTTTCATATCATATTGCGTAACAAGCTCGCCTTTTTTGCCTTTAAATAAAGGCAAATAGGTCGTCATAGGTTCATCTGAAACAACAACGCCCGCAGCGTGGGTTGAAGCGTGCCTTGATAAACCTTCTAAGCGCAAGCAAATATCAATAAGACGTTTTGTAGAAGAGTTAATGTCGTACTCTGTTCTAAACTCTACATTTTCAGCAAGCGCTTTATTAAGGGTCAAACTAAGGTCATTTCCTAAAAGCTTACATATTCTAGATGTTTCTGCAAAGGAAAGCCCTAAAGCTCTGCCCACATCTCGCACAACCGCCTTTGCTTTCATCTTACCGAAAGTTGCAATTTGCGCTACTTTGTCTTTACCGTAGCGATGCGTCACGTATTCTAAAACCTCTAAACGCCTGTCTTCACAAAAATCAATATCAATATCGGGCATGGAAATACGCTCGACATTCAAGAATCTTTCAAAGAATAAATTATAAGGAATAGGGTCAAGGTTTGTGATACGAAGCGCCCACGCCACAAGAGAACCTGCGGCAGAACCCCGTCCAGGCCCAACAGGGATTTTATTATCTTTTGCCCAGTTGATAAAATCTTGCACAATGAGAAAATAACCAGGGAATTGCATGCCACAAATAACATCTAATTCCATTCTAAGGCGATTTTCATAGAGTTCTTTATCCAAGGTTTCCCTATCTGGGTGATTTTGGATTCTCTGCGCAAGCCCCTCTTCGGATAATCTGCGAAACTCTGTTTCTAAAGTCATACCCTCGGGGAGGTCATAGTTAGGAAAATGGTAAGGCTCACCACTCAATTGAATTTCTAAGCCTCGACATTCTTCTGCTATTTTAACGGTATTACTGATGGCTTCGGGATGATCTTTAAAAGCGAGCTTCATTTCATCGGGAGATTTATAATATAAATCAGTCGCATCAAAGCTCCAGCGATTTTCGTCATGCACCGTTTTTTGTTGTTGAACACACAAAAGAACATCATGCGCTTCCACGTCACCTGCGTCTAAATAATGGCAATCATTGGTAGCTACTAAGGGTAAATTCGTTTCCCGTGCAAGTTCATAGAGTTTTTCATTCAAAGCACCCTGCTCTGGTAATGTATTAGACTGCACTTCCAAATAAAAACTATCGGGATACATAAGGGCGTATTCTTTAGCAATATTGACGGCATCGTTAAAGTTGCCACCATTTTCGATAAATTTATTTTTACCAAGTAGGGTTCGTGGAATTTCCCCTGCTAAACAAGCAGAAAGAGCTATCAAACCTTCACTATGGGCTTTTAAAAGATTTTTATCTACACGCGGTTTATAATAAAAGCCATCAAGATAACTTTTACTTACAAGCTCGAGTAGGTTTTGATACCCTGTTCGGTTTTTTGCCAATAAAATAAGGTGATGGCGCACCCGTGCAAAAGGACTCGTGGTGTCTGTGTGGTCTTTGGTTACATAAACCTCGCAACCCAAGATAGGCTCAAGCCCTGCCTCTTTACAAGACATGTAAAAATACGCAGCCCCGTGCATATTACCATGATCCGTTATGGCCGCAGCTGGCATATTATATTCAGCGGCTTTTTTCGTTAAATCAGCAATACGGATAGCGCCGTCAAGAAGGCTATACTCTGTGTGGCAATGCAAATGGACAAAATCAGACATTTTTATTAAAACCTCGATACTAGGGTGTATTTTGAATTGCTTTTTTTGGGGATATTGAACTCCCCATCTGAGCTCTCTATTTATGTTTACAAGTATAGCAAGTAATTACGCAAAAAGACAGTACAGCAAGGGAATTATCCCTTTTGGTCGTTAAAGGCAGTTTTTAAACTTTTATTAATTTAGAAATACACCCTATTTAAGCAATATAATTTAAACAAAAACATAACGCAAAAGTGATTTTTACACAATCTTTTCTTGCCATGTAGAAAGCCCTATAGTAGTTAAAAACTCTGTACTATTCAGGTATAAAGAACACTTTTTAGGACACTGTTATGAAAAAATTTCTAAATTTTCTTGCTCATTTATGAACAAGGAATGTCTATACTAAAAAATAAACAGACTTTTACAGTATATTTTGGAATAAACACACACTAAAAATATTCGAGTGATACTTTAGGTTATATATTCATTCATATTCTCATATAACAAAATAAGCACTTTGGAATATTAAATACGTTAAAAACTCAAAACCCTTGAAGGATACTATATGGACTTACTAGAAAAGATATTCACCAGCCAATCAGGTATGTATATTGTCATGATAGGCATCATTGTTTTATTTGTTTCCTTATTGCGTTTTCTTTATGGCCCTAAGGGGATTTGGCGTAAAAACCTATGGGATGGTATTGACGATGACGATAACGAAATAGTGAAAACAACTAATGACAAAGAAAATAAACAAAACCCTAAAGAATAATTGATTTTTTTATGCAAGATATCGAATACTACAAAAAAGAATTTCTAAAATACACAGAAGCATTTCTGCATAAAGAAACACTTGGCGTGCATGCTCTTGATAATCAAGCAGATACAAGGTGTTTACAACTCAAAATCACCCATACTTTTCATGTTTTAGAAAATACCAATGCCATCATCGACTCCCTGCAAAATAGCACAAAACATTTCACAGAAGAAGAAAAGCATATAGCAAGGCTCACCGCTCTTTTCCATGACATAGGTCGCTTTGAACAATTTACACAATACAAAACATTTTCTGACGCAAAAAGCGTCAACCATGCCACGCTTGGAGTAAAAATTCTTAGAGAAACAAATATGCTGAACAAAGAGAATAAAGCCGTACAAGCAAAAGTTTTTTTTGCTATACTCGCTCATAACAGACAAGAATTATCGAAAAGAATAAAAAAAGATTTTTATATACAATGCCAAATCATTCGTGATGCAGATAAATTAGATATTTTGAGAATTTTTGGTGAACACGTGAAACAAGCTTTACCTGAAAAAGAAACGCTTTTGCTCAATGTGCAAGATAAACCTGATATGTGGACGGATTCTGTAGTAAAAAACATTGAACATAAACAGAGTGTTAAATATACAGATTTGAAATTTGTTAATGATTTCAAATTACTTTTAGGTGCATGGATATATGATTTAAATTTTTCAATCAGTAGACAAAGGGTCAAAGAAAAAAAGCTCCTTGACCCTATCTTATGCGATTTACCAAAAGATGAGCGTATACAAGCCCTTGTTCGCCAGATGTACGCATATTCAGCGAAGCAGTAGCCCGCTCTATATTATATCTTTTTCATTTGAACAGACGAGTAAAGATAACACCTGATAGCATGACGGTTTTCAAACACAATAGGTTGTTACTGGTCGCTCTGAGGCTTATCTACTCTGCCCTTCAAAGAGCAAAAAATAACGCCGCCCAAAACAAGGGACGCTCCCGTAACTTGCATAAGGCTGATAGTTTCCCCTAGAAAAATAACAGCAAAAAAAGAACCAAATACAGGGACTAAATAATAAATAATCCCAGCCCTTACAGCTCCTATTTTCTTTATTGCGGTATTCCATAATAAAAACGCAGTGATAGATGCCCCCAGCGCCATATAAAGAAGAGGGGCCACGTCTGAGCTCTGAATAGAAAAAACAAAGCCGCCATGCCCAAAAAGCAAAGAAATAAAAGCAAAAATTGCACCAATAACAAATGTCACTTGTAAAAAAACAGTGAGGTGCATTTGAGCCTTCAAAAGACGTATACACACAGAATAAAGTGCAAAACAGACAGCACAGCCCAAAATCCAAAAATGTCCCACAGTAAAACTCGTTTGAGCAAGGCTGAAATAATTACCTTTTGTTACAAGTGTAACAACGCCAAATAAGGAAATAACAGAACCTAATATCCATGCTTTATTAATAGAATCATGGAAAAATATCCAAGCAAAAAACATCATTAAAAGAGGCGAGACCGCCATAAGTATAGTCATATCAACCGCAGACGCGGTTTTAGGTGCATGGTAAAAAAATAAATTACTTAAAAATACACCCATAAAACCATAATAAAGAAGAAGTTTAAATTCTGATTTAATTATAGGAAGATCACTTCTAAGATGACGAAAACTAAGAGGAAGCATAAAAATAGAAGCAAAAATCCAGCGCCAAAAATTAATTTCATACGCGCTCAAATCAGAGGTGACAAGTTTAGCTGCAATAAAATTACCAGCCCAAACAATAGTTGCAAAGAGAGCTAATGCATTACCAAGTAATAAATTTTTTTCTTCTTTTGAGAACACCATAATCCCTCCATACTTCTTCTATTTTGTTTACGCTTTTTACCAAATAATGCAAAGACTGTTTTTATACTATTATTTCAAATAGATACAAATTAAAAAACAACTTGACGAAAGCCAAAGAATAAAGCATTTTTATAGCCTAATTGATAGTTGGAGATTATCGTGAAAATACTCGCTCTTGGTGATGTGGTTGGTAGCATAGGCAGGCAAGCTCTTCGTAGTCGTATCCCTTATATTCGCAAAGAATGGGACATAGACTTTGTTATTGCTAACGGAGAAAATAGCGCAGGTGGTGTTGGTATTACAGCATCCACATTGTCTGAGATTTTAAATTCAGGTGTTGACTGCGTAACTGGCGGAAATCATAGCTGGAAAAATAAAGAAATTTACGACAAATACGAAACAGAGACACGAGTCTTACGACCTGCGAATTACCCTGCGCCTGCACCAGGAAGAGGGAAATTTGTCTACACCTTGAAAGATGGAAGACAGGTTGCCGTGCTCAATGTCCAAGGCACAACCTTTATGGAGCCTCTCCCCTGCCCGTTTAAATACGCGATGGACTGGGCGAAGAGCCTTGATGATATCAAAATTCGTATTATCGATTTTCATGCCGAAGCAACAAGCGAAAAAAAATCTCTTGGCTTTGCCCTTGATGGTAATGTGAGCGCTGTTGTGGGTACGCATACCCATGTTCAAACCGCCGATGCGCAAATTCTACCAAAGGGAACGGCCTATATGACCGATCTTGGCATGTGCGGAGTGGAGCTCTCTTGCCTTGGTATGTGCCCAAACTCGGTTCTACCTCGTTTTATCAATAGACGCCCTACAAGTTTTAAAAGAGCTATAGGACAAGGCGCTCTTAACGGGTTGCTCATGGATATCGACGACAATACAGGCTTAGCCCTTTCTGTCACCACATTTAGAGAAAATGCGCCTCGAACCCAAGTAACCGTTCTGGATAATATAATTTAGTTCACAATATAATAATGCATTAAAATAAAAAGTCTTATGGAGCTCCATAAGACTTTTTATTTTCAGAAATCTATAAATAAACGTAATTTATTGAATTATTCTGCTTTTTCTGCTTCAACAGCGGCTTGTGGTTCACTTTTCTCTGTTGTATCAGGAAGAGGAGTTGCAGCAGGCTTAGCGGGCACTTCTTCAAATTGTACATCTAAAACAGAAGCGGACTCTTTTGTATTAGAAGAAAACATCATATTATAACCTAAAGAGGTTACAATAAACAAAACCGCTAAAAAAGCCGTAAGCTTAGATAAAATACCACCAGCTCCTTGACTACCGAAAACGGAATTATTTCCGCCACCGCCAAAGATAACACCCATACCTTCTCGTCCAGCCTGTAATAAAACAAGTACGATAAGTATAACACAGATGAGAATATGAAGAACCAAAATGGCTGTTTGCACAAAAAACTCCTTATGGTCGGTAAAAAACATACCAAATACATTATGAAGTTGCACTATGAAATAAAGAGAACAACTTTGCAAGCAAAAAATGAATAATTTTTCATTTTTTTTATATTCCTGCTATTATCACATCTTTATTTTTATGTGCGACATCAAAAAAGCACTATGCTAAAAGAATTTTTGCAAAAGAATCTGCTTTCAAAGACGCCCCGCCAACAAGCAAACCATCAACATTATCCAAAGATAATATTTCACTTGCATTCTCAGGTTTCACACTGCCACCATAGAGAATTCTTGTTTCAAAAACAGAAACACCAATAATATTTTTCAAATGCTCACGAATAATCGCATGCGCTTCAATAATATCATATGTACTTGCAGTCTTACCTGTGCCAATTGCCCATACAGGCTCATAGGCGATTACAATGCATTCAGGATTAAGAGGCGTAGGTAGTTTTACAAGAGCTGCATGCAATTGTCTTGCAAGCACATCGTACAGTTCGCCCGCTTCTCGTTGCTCCAAGGTTTCACCAATGCAGACTATAACATCTAAACCAGAAGCGAGAGCAAAACTTGTTTTTTGCGCAACCAAAGTATCTGACTCGCCAATAACATGGCGACGCTCTGAATGCCCAGTGAGCGCCCACGTAGCGCCACAATCTTTTACCATTTGAGGAGAAATTTCACCCGTATAAGCGCCTTCTTGCGCAGGAAAAACATCTTGTGCCCCAATACAAAGCCCATCTATCTCTTTTCCAGCCTCAAAACTCGCTTCAAGAACAGTAAAAGGTGGAAATATAATAACTTTACGATTCTCTGGAATTTTCCCGTTCAGCTCTTTGGAAAGTTCACTGATCATAGAACGGGCTTCTGTAGCATTTTTAAACATTTTCCAGTTCGCGGCAATAATTTGCTGCATAATAACTCCTTACAATAAAAAACAGAAATACAATATTTTATATCTTATTTTATACATTGTAGAACAAAAATGCAAGATTTTTTTCTGTTTCGAATATTAAAAAAATACAAAAAGAAGTAAACAATTTTCCACAAAAAATAGGGTAATTTAATATACTGTTAACATAAATATACTGCGCCATTAATTTTCCTCATATATTCTTCATGTCATAATGTGCCATATTACTATTTTTCATAATTCTTTATGAATTTCAAGATATTAGTGTTTTATTGTTGCCATTATTTTTTTGTGGAAATATCTTCATGCTCTTTTTCCATCAATACATTCAAGTAAACAAATAACACAATAAAAGGATAACAAGATGAATTTATTTATAAAACATTCTAAAGTAACAATTTTACGTACACTTGTACGTCTTTTCACCGTCCTCTTTTTTATTCCTTGGTTTAGTTATTTTTCTGATATGATTTTTGGTTCTGACTTTGACTTAGAGGTTGAGCTTGTTGTACTTAGCACTATTCTCATTTTTGGTTCTTTTTGGTGTGGTTGGATTTGCCC